>JALFCH010000082.1 GCA_022771245.1 Rikenellaceae bacterium
GGCACTTTAATGAGAAAGAGCAGTGCCGAAAGAGTCGCAGCCACCACGGCTGTAATGAAAAGACAAGTTTTTATATCCAAAATAACCAAAATTAGAGGGGAAAAACATCAGAATGTCTCCCAAGTGCAAATCGTGTGCAAAATTCGGAAATTTTAGCTAAATTTGCAACCTTTAATGAAATAGCAATCGGATATGTTCGAAAATTTGTCAGATAAACTTGAGAGGTCTTTCAAGATTCTCAAGGGTGAAGGAAAAATCACCGAAATAAATATTGCAGAAGCCCTTAAGGATATCAGGAGAGCCCTGCTCGATGCGGACGTCAACTACAAGACAGCCAAGGAGTTCTGTGACAATGTCAAGACCAAGGCGCTTGGACAGAACGTTCTCACGGCAGTTAAGCCTCAGCAGATGATAGTCAAGATTGTCCACGACGAGCTTGCAGAATTGATGGGAGGCAATACTTCCGAGATGAATCTCAAAGGAAGTCCTGCAGTGGTGCTGGTGGCTGGTCTGAACGGTTCGGGTAAGACCACCTTCTGCGGCAAACTGGCACTTTTCCTCAAGAGCAAAAAGGGAATGAAGGTGATGCTCGGAGCCTGTGACACTTTCCGTCCTGCGGCTATCAGCCAGTTGAAAGTGCTGGGTGAGCAGGTCGGAGTTCCGGTTTATGCCGAGGATGATGTGAAAGATCCTGTTGCAATAGCCCGCCGGGCCATAGCCAAGGCCAAATCCGAAGGTTGTTCTGTGGTAATCATAGACACGGCAGGACGTTTGGCAGTGGACGAGGAACTGATGAATGAGATCACGACTCTCAAGGAAGCCGTCAATCCTGACGAAATCCTCTTCGTTGCGGATGCTATGACCGGACAGGATGCCGTATCTACAGCCAAGATTTTCAATGAAAGGCTTGATTTTGACGGAGTTGTGCTCACAAAACTGGACGGTGACACAAGAGGTGGTGCAGCCCTTTCCATACGTACCATCACCGGTAAACCGATAAAGTTCGTCAGCACGGGTGAGAAGATGGAGGCTTTGGATGCCTTCCACCCTCAGCGTATGGCAGACCGTATTCTCGGAATGGGTGACGTGGTTTCCCTCGTGGAGAAGGCCCAGGAGCAGTTCGATGAGAAGCAGGCACGTGAACTCAAGAAGAAACTCGCCAAGGACCAGTTCACCCTTCAGGATTTCTATAATCAGATTCAGCAGCTCAAGAAGATGGGTGACATCAAGGACATTGCCGGGATGCTGCCCGGTATGGACAAGGCGCTCAAGGATGTGGATATTGACAACAAAAAGGCTTTCAAGACCACTGAGGCTGTGATTCTTTCAATGACCCCTTATGAGAGGGAGCATCCTGAGGTTATTAACGGGAGCAGGAAGAAGAGGATTGCTGCGGGGAGCGGGACCAGTATTCAGGATGTCAACAAGTTGCTTAAGCAGTTTGAGGGGATGCGGAGGATGATGAAATCCGTTGTTGGTGCAGGTGGCAAAATGAATCTCATGAGGCAATTTGGGCGTATAAAAAGGTGATTGCGGCGTTGCAATCCTCGGCAAAATCCTCACAACCGAAATTCTCACAGCATAGGGATATGTTTTGACCGTCTGAAAGCCTTGTCATTCAGGCGGTATTTTTCTTGCTCGGACGGAGAAAGCGCCCAAGCGATGAACCTCTCGAAAATATAATTCTCAGCCTGGGCAGAAGGGTGAATCATATCCTCCGCATAAAACCTGTAATCCCTCAGCTCATCCATCATTATCTCATAAGCAGGAAAATATTCCGCCACATCCGGATGTCCGGACACCACCTCATCAATCCCGAGCAGCAGATTAGCCTTGCTGAGATTATTCCCGTGAGCCCCGTCCGCAAGATGCCTTATAGGACTCACAGTGAAAATAACCTTCCTCCCTTTCGAAACCATAGCCTCCAGCAGTTCCACTGTCCTTTCCCGCCCCAGGAAGAATCTTTCGAATTCGCAGGCATTGCGCTTCAGGCAGTTAGCCACAATGATATCCCTTTCCCTGTGCCTGTAACACCATGAAGTGCCGAGAGTTACAATAAGCACATTGCAGGAGTCCCAGAATTCGCTCGCACTATCCAGAGCCATATTGGCAGATTGCAGAAAATCCTCCACGCTGTCCTTTGCCGCAAGAGTGTGGTGATGGAAAGAACCGACCTTCGTGCTTCCGGCCCCAAGCTGCACGCAGTCCTCCGGAGTAAAATGCTCTCCGCTTTCAAGCCTTTCGATGCAACTCTCTACGGATGCTGGGTTATAAAGCGTCCCAAAAGGGTTCACCAGTACATCAAAACCCCTCTCGGAGAGTTTCTGCCCGGTACAGGATGCAAAACAGCTTCCGAGCACCATAATTCTGTCGTCATAGCTCAGTCCAAACCTTGATTTCGGAAAATCAACGGGAGTATTCAGTTTCATACCATTTATCGATTTGTCAACATTCCGCAAAAATACAAACAATTGACACCACAATTGTCCATCAAACAAGAAAATTGACTAAGTAATCCTCAAAAAATAACTTATTCTTTTCATATTACTAAGAATGAGGAATAATTGACTACATTTGCATCGCGTTATGAAAAAAATATCACTCATATCAGCCTTGCTGCTTTGCGTCCTGAGTCTCTCCGCTCAGGTGCGTTTCGAATATGATGTACGTTTCGATCTCCGTTTCGACAACCGTGAATATGATACCCACAGTTCTTTTCAGCCTTCCCTGACCATGTTCGGAGCCAGGTTGGAGCCCACGGTAGGCTTCAGTGCAACGGCTGGAAAGACCTCCCATCAACTGATGGCCGGGGTGGACGTGCTTAAGGAATTCGGCACCTCCGACAAGGAAATCCTGTGGAATCTCCAACTCTGGTACAGATTCGGTATGTCATTCAAGCACAGTGATTTCAGCATAACAGCCGGAGTGATGCCGAGAAGATTCTCAAAAGGGGAGTGGTCTCAGGCCTTCTTTTCGGACTACTACACCTTCCACGACAACAGCATCGAAGGCATAATCTTCAGCTGGGACAATCCCGCATACCATTTTGAACTTGGTTGCGACTGGAATGGACTGCTGAAGGGGGCGAGAAGGGAAGAGTTCTTTGTGTTCACCTCCGGAAGCTACACACCGCTCAAATGGCTCAAACTCGGGTGGGAGGCCTATATGCACCACTATTCCTGCTCGGAACAGGCCTGGGGTGTGGTCGATGACATTCTTGCCGAGCCATATATGAGTTTTGATTTTGCTCCTTTCGCCGGTGTCCAGAATCTGTCCCTGAGGGCAGGCTGGCTTCAAGCTTTGCAGAGGGACCGCAAGTTCGTCGGCAATTTTACCGCCCCTTACGCCGGGGAGATAGTCGCCACTGTCCAGAATTGGGGAGTGGGTATATCCAACCGTTTTGTTGCCGGGAAGAATCTTCAGCCATACTGGTACTGCAAGGATGACACACTGCAGATTTACGCGGACGGCCTCTATCACGGTGATACTTTCTATCAGATGGTTGACCCGGGCAAGTCCCTCTGGAGTTCCTCCTGTCCCTCCACAACCGCCGAAATACCCTCAGGCTTGTACGACCGTCTTGAAATCTATTATGCGCCTCAAATTGTCAAAGGCTTGAGTATCAAGGCTTCCGTGTTCTTTCATTTCCATAGGAAGCAGTACTCCGGAACAAATCAGGTCGTGTCAATCATATTCGATCTCCACGACCTGATGGAAGGAATCAATGCCGGAAAGCTCAAGAGCGGGCAATGATATTCTCAAACAGTATATTCATTTTTTCCGATGCAGCCTCGGCGGCAACGATGATTTCATTCTCATCCGTGACATAGTCCTCAGGGTTGCTGTGAGCCTCGTCAGTAATCACTGAAATGCCGAAAACCCTGATGCCGGCGTGTCTTGCGGCAATCACTTCCGGTGTAACGGACATACCCACCGCATCAGCGCCGATTTTTCTGAAAAAAGCGTATTCGGCTGGAGTCTCGTAGGTCGGGCCGGTGCAGGCAAGATACACCCCTTCCTTCAGCTCTATTCCTTTTTCTTCTGCAATGCTCTTTGCAAGGCGGATGAGCTGGAGGTCATAAGGGCGGGTCATATCCGGAAACCTCGGTCCGAGCTCGGAAATGTTCTTTCCGACCAGAGGGTTGGGTATCATATTGATATGGTCCCGGATAATCATAAGGTCGCCCACCTTGAAGTCATAATTGACTCCTCCGACTGCATTGGAAACATACAGTTTGCTTATGCCAAGCGAAATCATAACCCTGACAGGCAGTACTACTGTCTGTACCCCGAAACCTTCATAATAATGATAACGGCCCTGCATTGCCACTATCTTTTTTCCGGCCACGGTGCCGAATACGAAATTGCCCTTGTGGCCCAAGGCTGTGGCAGCAGGCATCCCCGGCAAATCGGCGTAATTGACAATCGTCTGTCCTTCAATCTTGTCCACGAACTTGCCCAGTCCGCTGCCCAGAATGATGCCGATTTCGGGACGAAAATCCCCGATGATGGTTCTCAGATGGTTCGCGATGATTTCTATATCTTTGTATTCCATATAATTACAGGGATGCAATAAGTTTTTCGAACAAAAGGCTCATTCTGTCAGCTGCGGCATCTGCTGCTCTCACAACATCGTCACCGTCATTGACATAGTCTTCGGAATAGTCGTCGTGGGCCTCATTGGTGATGACAGACATACCGAAGACCGGGATGGAACTGTGACGGGCCACAATCACCTCAGGTATCGTGGACATTCCCACGGCATCTCCGCCCGCCAGACGGAAGTATTTGTATTCAGAAGGAGTCTCATAGGAAGGACCGGTGCCTGCAATGTAAACACCTTTGTGGAGATGTATATTCATCTCGGCGGCAATGAATTCCGCCTTTTTGATAAGGTTCAGGTCATAAGGCCTGGTCATATCCGGAAATCTCGGTCCGAACTCGTCCAGATTCTTGCCTATCAGCGGGTTAGGCAGAAGGTTTATATGGTCCCGTATTATCATGAGGTCGCCAACCTTGAAGTCATAATTGACTCCTCCGGCTGCATTGGAGACAAAAAGATAGCTTATTCCAAGCACTTTCATCACCCTTATCGGAAGGGTGACAAGTTCCATAGGGTAGCCCTCGTAATAATGAAAACGCCCCTGCATCGCCACTACGGTCTTGCCTCCGAGTTCGCCGCAGATGAAATTGCCCTTGTGACCTACAGCGGTGGACACAGGGAATCCCGGAATCTCGGAATATGGAATGACTGTGGGATTCTGAATCTTATCCGCCAGTTTGCCAAGCCCGCTCCCCAGTACAATGCCTACCAATGGCTTCTTCCCCTCAATTTTCGAGCTGATAAACTGAGCGGCGGTGTTTATTCTTACAATTCGTTCATCCATAATTTGTTGTATTTGTATTACTGAGTAATATGAAAATAATAAGTTGCCTCAGATTTTTTTGAGGATTACTTACTTCATTCTGATACGGTTGAGCACCTTGCGCGCTTCCCTTAGGATTTCCTCTTCGCCCTCGACCCTGCGGTTCCTCATCACGAACTTGCCGTTGCTGATAAGGGATTCTATGCAGTCGCTGTGGGCCGAATAGACATAATTGGCGAGGAACGAACCCGGAGAAAGGAAGTTGTAGCCTGTGGTGTCGATAATCTGTATATCAGCAAGTTTGCCCTCCTGCAGAAGACCGGTGTCAAGCCCGAGCGCAACTGCCCCGTTCACCGTTGCCATCTCCACTATTTCATTCAGAGGACAGACAGTCGGGTCAAATCTCCACCCTTTCTGCATCATAGCCGAAGTCTTCATAGCCTCAAGCATATCCAGATTGTTGGAAGATGCGCATCCGTCCGTGCCTATGCAGACCTTGCATCCTGCCTCAATCAATTCCTTGTAAAGGAAGTGGTAGCCGGAACTCAACTTCAGGTTGGAATTGATGTTATGGACACAGGTAACTTTGTGTCTGCCAAGTATTTCCACATCCATGTCGCTGAGCCATAGAGTGTGTGCCGCGATGAGGTTGGGCCCAAGGACTCCTATGCTTTCAAGGTATTCCACGGGGCTCATTCCTCCGTGAGCGGCCATACAGTCCTCCACTTCCTTCCTGGTCTCGGAAAGGTGGATGTGCAAAGGCAGACCGTGAGCCCTGGCAAATTCGGCAGCCCATATCATCATAGGTTCGCTGACGGAATAAGGCGCGTGGAAAGCCATAGAAAAACGCAGATTCTCAGGCCATTCCCGCGAAATATCGTACATTTTCCAGCATCTGGCCTTTTCGATTTCATTTTCGCTGTCGGTCATCTTGTTGATGACCACGTAGGACGACACCGGGCGGACTCCCATTTCAACGGCAGCCCTGTGTCCGACAAGCGGAAACCAATAGTGGTCATTGAAAGTGGTGGTGCCGGTCTTTATCATTTCCAGACAAGCCACCTTCGTGCCCCAATAGATGAATTCTTCGTCCAGGTTTTCTTCGATTTCCCAGACATTTGCGAGCCATTGGTGGAAAGCGGTGTCTTCGCCGACGCCCCTCATCAATGACATTGCCGCGTGGGTGTGCATATTCACAAAACCCGGCATCGCGGCCCTTCCGGTGCAATCCAGAGTCTCGACTGCATCTTCCTTGAGCGCCCCCGGATCAGTGATGTGTGAAATCCTGTCTCCGTCAATGAAAATGTCTTTGAGGGCACCATTGCAAGTGATATTTTTAAGTAGGATGTCGTGCATAATTCGTATATAAATTTTCCAAAGGTAGCATTTTTCTTTGAATTTTCCCATATCCTCGCTATATTTGCAGAGTGGGATTTAGCCCTGGACACTTATGCTTGATAATGTTAGACAACAGTTCCTCAGCCTGGTATCCGCCTACGAGACGGAGAAGGCGGAGCGGTGCAGGCTCGAACAGGAGAACAAGGAGTTGGTCCAGATGTGCGAAACCTACAGGGAACAGATATTTGAGTTGAAAACAAAGAATGATAAGCTTGAGCTCACGGCTGCGTTCGTGGGTCAGTCCGCAGACACTTCGGAATCCAGAAAGAAAATCGAGATGATTATCAAGGAGATAGACAAGTGCTTGTCGTTGATAAACAGTTGATTTTATGGAAAGGATGATTCGTGTGAAGATTCTGGACAAGGAATATCAGTTGAAGGCCACTTCGGAGAACGAAGAACAGCTGATACGTGTGGCTGCCGAAAGCGTGACAAATCTGGCAAAGAAGTTTTCGCAGTCCTTTGAAGGAGGCGATGATCGGGATGTGCTGATTTTCACTGCATTGAATGTCTGTCTTAAGAATCTTGCATATCGTGATGAGATTAGGAATCTCCAGCGCGAGGCTGAGAATCTTGAGAAGGAGTTCAAGGCTTATCTGGACAAGATTGATTGAAATAATCCGTTAGTTGCTCACTTGCTGAAATCAACATTAATCAAGTAACAGAGTAAACTCGCAAAAGGGAAGACGGACCTATGTGACCCTCACGGGGATTCTGCAATGCAGGACGGAGGATGTCTGAACTCAACGGACCTCAAATCTTATTTTTATAAGGTTTCTGTCAATCAGGCTAACGGATTTTTTTTCACCGACGGTCGTTTCCCATAAAAAGAGACGGCCGTTATTTTTGAATGGACAATAACCGATAAAAATTTATAATTATGTTTATCTACTATATTCTTTCCGCTTTCGGGGGCGCACTGCTCGCACTCGCCATCTATTTGGTTACAAGGCGGATAATCATGAAGGGACGCAGGGATGAAATCATTGAAAAGGCTGAACTGGAGGCCGAGAACATCAAGAAGGAGAAGATACTTCAGGCTAAGGAAAAATTTCTTCAGCTCAAATCTGAGCACGAAAAATACGTGAACCAGAAGAATTCCGAAATCAAGGATACTGAGAGCCGTCTCAAGCAGAAGGAAAACACACTGAACCAGCAGAATGCCGAACTTCAGAGAAAGCATCGCGAGTCAGATGCCATTAGGGAGAACCTCAAGGCTCAAGTTGAAATCGCCAATCAGAAGGCTGCCGAATACGACGGTCTCATAGCTCAGGCAACCAGACAGATTGAGAGCATAGCCGGAATGACTGCAGCTGAAGCCAAGACCCAGCTGATAGAGAATATGAAGGCAGAGGCCCGCACCGAAGCCCAGTCCTATATCAACGATGTTATGGACGATGCCCGTCTGAATGCTGCAAAGGAAGCGAAGCGCATAGTAATCAACACTATACAGCGTACTGCATCGGAGACTGCAATCGAGAATGCGGTGACGGTATTCAATATTGAGAGCGATGAAATCAAGGGACGCATCATCGGTCGTGAGGGGCGTAACATCAGGGCCCTGGAGGCAGCTACAGGAGTTGAAATTGTGGTGGACGACACTCCGGATGCCATACTGCTCTCTGCTTTTGATCCTGTCAGAAGGGAAGTTGCCCGCCTTTCCCTGCATCAGCTCGTGGTGGACGGACGCATACATCCGGCCAGAATCGAAGAGGTGGTGGCAAAAGTGCAGAAACAGCTTGAGGAAGAAATACTTGAGATTGGTAAGAGAACTTGTATAGACCTCGGTATTCACGGCATACACATCGAACTCATCAAGCTTATCGGAAGGATGAAATACCGTTCTTCCTATGGCCAGAATCTGCTGCAGCACGCACGTGAAGTGGCCAATATTGCAGCAACGATGGCTTCCGAACTGGGACTCAATCCAAAGGCTGCCAAGAGGGCCGGTCTGCTTCACGACATAGGCAAGGTTTCAGATGAGGATCCGGAACTGCCACACGCTCTTCTCGGAATGAAACTCGCTGAGCAGTACAAGGAAAAGCCTGAAATATGCAATGCCATAGGCGCTCACCACGAAGAAACAGAAATGACATCAATCCTTTCTCCTATCATCCAAGTGGCTGATGCCATTTCCGGAGCAAGGCCTGGAGCAAGAAGGGAAGTCATTGAATCCTATATCAAGCGTCTGAAGGATCTTGAAAACATCGGACAGTCCTATCCGGGAGTGGTCAAGGCTTATGCCATCCAGGCAGGACGTGAACTCAGGGTGATTGTCGGAGCCGAACAGGTGAGCGATACTCAGGCTGAAAAGCTTTCTTCCGACATTGCCCAGAAGATACAGAATGAGATGACTTATCCTGGACAGGTCAAGATTACCGTAATCAGGGAGACCCGTTCCGTGGCATTTGCCAAGTAGGGTTTTGCCCCTCAAAAATTGATAACGATGACAGGTTTTAAAAAATTATGTCTGGTGCTGTACGCTCTCCTTGCGTGCAGCTTTTTTGCCAACGCGGGCAACATCCATTGGACAGTTTCCAGCGAGCAGATTTCAGCCGAACCCGCCACCTGGCGCCTGACTTTCACCGGAAAAATCGATGAGGGATACCACAGTTATCCTCTTTCGGATGAATTCTCAGGTCCGGCGATAGAGTTTTCCGAACTTTCGGGCTGCAGTCTCGAAGGAGGTCTGAAGGATTTGTCTGTGGCAGTGAAGGAAGGGGACTATCTGGTGGTGAACGATGCCCTTGTACTAACCCAGGACCTGCGCATTGACGAAGGTGCGGAAAAGGCGGTTGTGAAGGGGACCTGCATCACTATCTGCTGTGCAGGCAACAGTTGTTTCCCGCCTGAATACATAGATTTTGAACATTGCATCGCGCCATCCGCCGCCGCTTCATCCTCCGTTTCGGAAACGGCAGGGGAGTCCGTGCCTTTCGACTGGTCACTGATATTACAGGCAATATTATGGGGCTTTGCAATGATTCTTACCCCTTGTGTGTTCCCTATGATACCTATGACGGTATCCTTTTTCCTCAAGAGTTCATCAAGTGCGTCAGCAGGAAGGTTCAACGCCTTTATGTACGGGCTGTTCATCATTCTTCTCTACACCCTTCCAATCACCGTCATAATTCTCGTTACCTGGATAGCCGGGGGAGATGCGGTAACGGCTGACATATTCAACTGGCTTGCCACTCACTGGCTTCCGAATATACTGTTCTTCATAGTATTTATGGTGTTCGCGGCTTCATTTTTCGGAGCTTTCGAGATCACTCTTCCGTCTTCCTGGGTAAACAAGGCTGACGGCAAATCCGGAAAGAAGGGGCTTGTTGGAGTCTTCTTTATGGCCCTGACCCTTGTGCTGGTCTCTTTCTCATGCACAGGTCCTATTGTGGGAACTGTTCTGATTCAGTCCACCCAGGGGCAGTTCTGGATGCCAATCGTGACTATGTTCGCGTTTTCAGTGGCTTTCGCCCTCCCTTTCACAGTCTTTGCACTCTTCCCGTCCCTGCTGAACAAGCTCAAGAGCGGAAGCTGGCTGTCCAGCGTGAAAGTCGTGCTCGGTTTTATCGAGGTCGCTCTCGGATTCAAGTTTCTCAGTGTGGCTGACCAGACCTACCATTGGGGGCTGCTCGACAGGGAAGTTTATCTCGCAATCTGGATAGTTGTATTTTCGATGCTGGGTTTCTACCTTCTCGGCAAATTGCGTTTCCCTCACGAGGATAAAGTCGAACATATTTCTCTGCTCAGACTCGTATCGTCCATTGCTGTATTCGCTTTCGTGGTTTATATGATACCGGGAATGTTCGGAGCGCCTCTGAAGGCTCTTTCAGGGTATTTGCCTCCAATTTCCACCCAGGATTTCGTGATAAACCGGACTGCGGCAACTGCAGTGAACCCGACGGCAAATGGTGACACAGCCAATCCTTACGGTCTCAAAATGCCTTACGGCCTGAAAGGCTACTTCAAACTGGAAGATGCCATCGCAGCTGCCCGCAAGAGCGGAAAGCCGATTTTCGTGGACGTAACAGGACACGGATGTGTAAACTGCAGGGAAATGGAAGCGAGGGTATGGAGCGATCCTGAGGTGCTCAGTCTGCTTTCTGACAGATTCGAAATTGTGGCCCTGTATGTGGATGACAAGACCAAACTC
>JALFCH010000095.1 GCA_022771245.1 Rikenellaceae bacterium
CCTGCGTTCTTCAGCCTCTGTGCTATTCTGTCTGCTCTATTGTCTGATGGTCGGGTCAGGTCCGTCAGTGAGCCGGGCGATGATTTTCGTAGGTCTTAGGGAATATGGAAAATTGAGCCAGAGGAGCACGGACCTGAGGCACCTGCTTTGGGCCTCATTCATTCTGCAAGTCTGCATTGCACCGAGGGATTTCAGCAGCACAGGCTTTCAGATGTCCTATCTTGCAGTTGCCGGCATAACCTATATCTTCCCCATACTCAAAAACTTCTATCCGGAAGGCGGATTGAAGCACTCCCCGCTCAAGAAGATTTGGGAAAGCGCCGCAATGTCCATTTCCTGTCAGGCAACCACCTGGCCTTTGGCACGGCTTCGTTTCGGGTCCACGGCATCCTGTTTCATCCTGACCAATCTCATATGCCTTCCCCTGACCGGGATAATCATCCCGGCGACCTTGACACTGACTCTGTTCTCTGCCTGCGGGATAGTCTGGGAGCCGGCTGTGAGACTGTGCGAGAAGTTGCTGGAGGCCCTGCTGTTCTCAATCCGCGCCATCAGCCTCATCTGAGCGCCATAGTTTCATCTGTCCATCCTCTTCGTAGATGAGTACCGCCTCAAGGTAAGGCCGGGACTCCACAAAGCGGCGGGCCTCATCCAGCCCCACAACCATACACCAGGTGGCGTAGGCATCCGCGTCGGCGGCATTGGTCACAGACTCGGGATTGGAGGATATAATGGTGGCACTCAATAGGTTATGGGTGACAGGATAGCCTGTTATAGGGTCTATCGTATGGGCATATTTCTTCCCGTCCCTTATATAGAACTTGCGGTAATTTCCTGAAGTGACTATGCCGCAGGGACCTTCCGGCAGGCTGTATATGCATTTCAGGTCAGCACCGGGCTTATTGTTACCGTCCACCGGACTGTCTATGCCTATGGTCCAGTGCCTGCCTTCAGGATTGACACCGCAGCCGAAGATTTCTCCAACGTCCACGAGCATATTCCTCACCCCCTTGGACCGGAGCCAGCCTGCAATAAGGTCGCAACTGTATCCTTGGGCTATAGCATTGAAATTCACCTTTTTGCGCAATGCGGACTGAACTTTTGCTGCTTCAATCAATTCCGGTGAAGGGAGGGAATCCGGAGTGAATCCGAAGCCCCATACGTCGAACAGAGGAGCCGACCACACGTCCACCACGCCTGAGGTTTCTTCATAATACCTGTTGCCCAGGTCCTCCAGTGCCAGAAAAACCGAATCCTTCTCCACTGACTCCCCTGCATTGAAACGGCTTAGCAGGGAGGACTTGCTGTAGCCGGATACGGATTGGTCTATGGCGTTGAAGATGGAATCCACAGAGGACTTGAGTGACTCGGGAGTCAGGGATGTGCCTGACAGGTCGGCTTTTATAGTGTAGGGACCGCCCTGGGCAAAGCCGCTCACGCGGACATAAGTGTAGTCCGGGGTGCAGGAAAGCAGCAGGAAGCCCAGGAAGAATATGGCGTTGATGCGGAGTGTTTTCATATTGATTTGCTTGTTCAAGGCTCATTCGGGTTGATGAAACGGGGCAAATTTAGTAAAAAGGAGAACCATATTTCAGAAATTTGCAAAAAAATCCCCATATTTGCAGGATGTATAAAAAAACATAGCTATGTCAAAGAATAAAATTTCCGTGACGGCAATCGTCATTATCGTATTGGCAGTCATTCTGCTTTGGGGCATAAACGCATACAATTCGCTGGTTCGGTCAGAAGAGGGAGTAAAGACCGCCTGGTCACAGGTGGAGAACGTTTACCAGAGAAGGGCTGACCTCATACCTAATCTCGTTGCTACAGTGAAAGGGTATGCAGCACACGAGTCCTCCACTTTGGAAGGGGTGATTGCGGCAAGAGCCAAGGCTACCCAGATGACTGTCAATGCAGATGACCTGAGCGAAGAAAACATTGCAGCGTTCCAGCAGGCTCAAGGTGAACTCGGTTCAGCACTCGGAAGACTTATGGCCATTTCCGAGGCCTATCCGGATCTCAAAGCCAACGAAAACTTCCGTGACCTCCAGGCGCAGTTGGAAGGTACAGAAAACAGGATTGCCACTGAAAGAAAGAACTACAACCAGACTGCCAAGGAATACAACACCTCTGTGAGGGTGTTCCCGAAAAGCCTGATTGCCGGAATCTTCGGTTTCAAAACCAAAGGCTATTTCGAGGCAGCTGAAGGCGCATCACAGGCACCGGTCGTTGAATTCTGAGTACAGCATATATGATTGGAAAGATAAGATTCACATTATTGGCGGCGGCGCTGGGTGCGTTGATACTGGCTGCCTCCTGCAAAAAGGAAGAGGATACTGCCCTGCCTTCGCTCACCGGTTCGCTAAACATCACAGGAGTACCAGCCTATGTGTCGCCACAGGATGAAGTGACATTCAAGATTAACAAGATCACCCATCCGGAAGGTGGCAATATAGGTTATGCCTATTCCATAACCGAAGGTTATATGACCACCAAGGACACACTGGATGCCGGAGAGATGACCTT
>JALFCH010000104.1 GCA_022771245.1 Rikenellaceae bacterium
GTGATTTTTGTCAATTTTCCCTTTCCTTCGGTCAGTTGGGCAACGGCTGCCTCGAAAACTGCCGTATAGTCCTCTCCGGCTGGTGCCTTCTTCTGCTCCTCTTCTGGAGCGATTCTGTTTATGAGTCTGATGAGCAGACGGCTGCCTGTTATGACGATTATCAGTATGAGGAACACCGTAATCATTCCCACAAGCATCAGCTGCAATCCTAATCCAAAATTTTCCATAAAATACTTTTGTTCTAAAACGACCCCAAAATTACAAATTCCCGCCGATTTTTGCAATTATCCACTGCGACTTGATTAGCAACTTATTATTTTCTTATTACTATATTTGCGACTTGAAAAGTTTATAGTTGATGAGGAATGAAAGAGAAGTTTGTTCACTTTTTGGCAGGTCTGACCTGCTTGCTTGTGCTTGCCTGCAATGGAACTATAGTACCGGAAACCGGTGATAATCCGGACAATAATGTCGAGAATCCTGACGATGTACCCGGAGGCGGGGATGATGCTGACGGAGATAAGAATCCTGTGGATTTGTCGGCATCCGGGACTGCCAACTGCTATGTCATCACTTCCGGCGGCCAGTACAGTTTCAACGCCAGAGTGAAGGGCAACGGGGCAGCAACGGATGGACTGGGGACACCCGAGGCGCTTTCTCCGGTTTCTGCCGAACTGCTCTGGCAGGACCGCAAATCAATGATAACTGATGTGACTCTGTTGGACGGCAATGTCGTGTTCATCGCAGATGATGCCCCTGGAAACGCAGTCATAGCCGTAGAAAATGCAAACGGCGAAATAATTTGGAGTTGGCATCTGTGGCACCCGGAATCCGAAATCCGGGAAATAAGCACCTCAACGGGATATGCAATAATGAATATGAATCTGGGCGCGATGTCCACGGAATTGGGTCTTCCTGCCTATGGCCTGCTCTACCAGTGGGGCCGCAAGGATCCTTTCCCCGGCTCTCCTGTGTCTTCAGGCGGAACGGTATCCACCACCAATGCCCCTGTCTATGACATTGAGGGGAAAGAGGTCAAGATTACGGCATCCTCTATGTCCACTTCCACTTCCAACACTCTGGCCTATTCAATCGCGCACCCGACCACTTGTATGAGCAACGGTGCGACAGGCAACGGAGACTGGCTGACGGCCGGGGAATCCTCTCCGGCACTTTGGGGCAATCCGGAAGGAGGAGTTACAGTTGATGGCAAATATGTAAACAAGGGCAGCAAATCCGTTTATGACCCTTGCCCGCCGAACTGGATGGTGCCGCCGGCTGGGCTATACTCCACATTTACCGCTTCCGGGCAATATGCGTGGGTGAACCTCGGTTCAGATGGAAATCCTACGACAGACGGGGCCGGCAATATGTCCGTTACCAATTACTATGGAGAAGACAGTTTCAATGTTTGCGACCTCAACGGGGACGGCATTATCACTATGGAAGACTATAGCAACGGCTGGGTTTTCGCTTTGGGCCCTGCGGAGTCTTCCTATTTTCCTGCCTCCACCCGCTACGACGGTACCTACGCAATGTTGATGGGCTCTATGGTCGGCCTTTGGGGCAATTACTGGACAAATGCATCTGCCTCAAATTCGGATTTCGCCTTGGCTATGGCATTTTCCGTTGCTGATATGTACGGCAGGACCCAGATTACAGTTTCCCCTTCAGCAAACGGTGGGAAAGCCAATGCCTTCTCAGTTCGCTGCGTCAGGATTCAGTAATTTCACTATTTGGGGTATAGCTCCCTTTTTTAACCACATAATGCACAACCCGATGAATAAGATGATTTGCAGAACCTCAGTAGTGGCATTCCTGCTCCTCTTCGCTTGTACCTGTGCCGTTTGCGCCGAAAGACAGAACCGGGTTTCCCTGGATTCCCTGGATTACGTATTCCATCATCAGGACAGATATGAAAATATCCGCCAGGCCAGGATTGACAGCTGCAGAAATGTTCTGAGGGAAAGTCCCGACAGTTGCAAGGCAAGACTGTACAACGAACTTTTCGCTCTGTACTATGGCTTCCAATCCGATTCCGCCATTCTCTGTGCATCCCGAGGCATAGTTGAGTCCCGCAAGGAAGGCAACAGACACGAGGAAATCAATTCCATAATCAACCTCGCCACTCTCTACCAGGTGACCGGATGTTTTTCCGATGCCAAAAGGCTGCTTGATGAACTGGATAACTCAGAATTGGACAGCAAGCAACTCTACGGAGTGTTTTCCTGCAATGCCAACATCTGTGATGCCCTCGAACAGATAGCAGCGGATGTCAGCCTGAAGGAGAAATATGTCGCGAAGTTTGAGGCTTACCGGGATTCATCCCTGATGATAGAACCTGACAATATTTTCGTCCTCACCGGCAAACTCATAGATGACGGACGTTTCAATGAGGCTCTTGGACTTATGCGGCCATTCTGTGATTCTCTGAGTGCAAATCACTCCCTAGCAGGTCCTTCAGCTTATGTGGTTTCCGGGATCTATGAGAAAATGGGCAATAGGGAACTGGAAATGGAGTATCTTATCATTTCTGCTTATTCGGATTTGATTCACGCCAATAAGGAATACATATCTCTGACCAAACTGGCGGAAATGCTCTATGAACAGGGAGATATAGTGAGAGCCTACAATTATTTGAACCGGGCCATTGAAGATGCCACGGCTTGCAAAGCCAGAATTAGAATGGAGGAAGCTGCCACGATGCTGGCCATAGTGAACACTTCATTCACCAATATGAATGCCAGATGGATTAAACGTCTGATCTGCATCTCGCTGGTGCTGATGATAATGGCAGTGACCCTTCTGTTCCTCATCATCTATCTGCGCAAACAGAGGATGCGTCTGGCAAATGCCAATAAGAGCCTGACCTCTTCCAAGTCTATGCTTGAGGCGGCTAATTCCCGGATTCGTGAATCCTCGAACATCAAGAACACCTATATCACCAATCTTATGCTGGAGTGCATAGCCCGGATTGACAGTCTGGAGTCCTATCGCAAATCCCTGCGCAAGATGGCTCTCTCGGCAGATTTCGATTCATTGAGGAAGGAACTCAAGTCCAATGACTTCTCGGAGGCTGAGTGGAAATCATTTTACCGTACTTTCGACACCACATTCCTCTCGCTTTTCCCGACTTTCGTGGATGATTTCAACCGGCTTTTCCCGCCAGAGCATCAAATCGTGCATCAGGCAGGCAAACCTCTCTCCCCGGAGCTGAGAATATATGCCCTCATTCGTCTTGGCATAGACTCCACCGAGAAGATAGCCTCCTTGCTCCGCTATTCCCGTGCGACCATCTACGCCTACCGTTCCCGCACCCACCTCAAAGCCTTCAATCCGGATACATTTGAAGACGAAGTGAGGAAAATTGCTTCGATTTAGACCTGCTATATTTGTATTATCAGGCGGGTTTTTAACACTTAAGCCATTGATATTCAATGTAGAAATGTTCTAATATGTCTATATTTTCATTATATGCTATTGCATTGGAGGCCGCTTCCGACTAATTTTGCCATACAAATTTGTTTTCCGCACAATTGATAGCAGAAAAACTAACCTACCAATGTATATGTTACACAAAAAATCATTCACCATCAGATTGGTTTTGGTGATGGCACTCACCCTTCTGGGGAGGGGATTCTCCAAGAGCAATTCAGCTTGCGCCCAATCCAAGCCCATATCTGTAAGCGGCACTGTCACAGACAGCGAAAAGGTTCCGCTCATCGGAGTGGGCGTTATGGTCCAAGGCACTACAATCGGTGCATCCACGGACATCGACGGACACTTCTATATTGACGTTCCTTCAAAGGAATCAGTCCTCGAAGTTTCCTATCTCGGTTTCAAAACCCAGGAAATCAAAGTAGGTTCGGAAATCAACTTCAAAATTGTCCTCCTCGAAGACAGTTCCGAACTTGACGGAGTGGTGGTGACCGGTTACGGACATCAGAAGAGGCTTTCCGTCATAGGTTCTGTAGAGACCATAGACCCGGGTGAACTCCAGACAGGATCCACCCGTTCTCTCAGCAACAACCTTGCGGGCCAGCTTGCCGGTGTCATAGCCTTCAAACCTTCCGGAGAACCGGGTTATGACAATTCCAATTTCTGGATCAGAGGTATAGCATCTTTCAGCGGCAACACTTCGCCTCTGGTACTCGTGGACGGAGTGGAGAGAAGCCTGAATGACATTGACCCGGCAGAAATCGAGTCCTTCTCCGTGCTCAAGGATGCTTCAGCCAGTGCAATGTATGGAGTCAGGGGCGCAAACGGAGTCATACTCATCAACACAAAGAGAGGCTCAGTGGCACCTCCTTCTGTGGATTTCCGCATTGAGCAGTCAGTTCAGACACCGACCAAACTTCTTGAGTTTATCGGAGCCGCCGAATATATGGACCTGCTCAACTACCTCCAGCCGGACCCTTACAAAAAGCCTTTCACCAAGGACCAGATTCTCAAGACATATTACGGCTACGACCCTGACCTTTATCCGGACACCGACTGGCTGGATGTAATCACAAAGGACTGTGCCCTCTCCACCAGGGCCAACCTCACGGTCAGCGGAGGTTCCGAGATTCTCAGATACTCCCTCACCGCCTCCTACTATCACGAAGACGGAATAATGGCAAGGGACAATACTCTCGAATATGATACATCCACCAAACTCAACCGCTACAATATCAGGGCAAATGTGGATTTGGACATCACCAAGACCACAACTTTGAGGATGAGTATAGGCGGCTATATGCAACAACTCCGCAAATCAAACAGTAGTACTGATGAACTCTTCCGAGTCGCATTCGAGACTCCGCCTTTCGTGCACCCGGCCATCTATTCTGACGGCACCATACCTATAGCCAGCAAATACAGGTCTAACCCTTGGGCTATGAGTACCCAGAACGGTTATTACAGAAGCACAAACAGCAAACTCGAGTCCCTCTTCTCCCTTGAGCAGAATCTCAAGATGATCACTCCGGGCCTCAAGATGAAACTGGTCTTCGCTTTCGACACCTTCAACTCCAACTCCCTGACCAGAAGCAAGACTCCTGATTATTACAGCGTTGCAAAATCCAGAGATGACGAAGGCAATCTGCTTCACAGCATCATCACTTACGGTCAGGAATTCCTCGGCCACTCTTCCAGCGGAGAATACGGCAACAACAGCACCTATTTCGAGGCCAATATTACCTACACCCAGTCTTTCGGCAATCACGATGTGGATGCCCTGCTGCTCTACAACCAGCGCAGCTACGACTGGGGTGACATACAGCCGAAGAGGACCCAGGGTATCGCCGGCCGTCTTTCCTACACCTACGACAGACGCTATGTGGGTGAGTTCAACTTCGGTTTCAACGGTTCCGAGAACTTTGCCAAGGGCCACAGGTTCGGTTTCTTCCCTTCCATAGCCTTGGGATGGCTGCTCTCAGAGGAGCATTTTATGGAGCCCTACAAGCAGCAGCTCTCCAAGTTCAAGATCAGGGCTTCCGTGGGTTCTGTCGGAAATGACGATATCGGAGGCAGCCGCCGTTTCGCCTACCTGACGACCATCAACTCCAATGCCCCGGGCTACAACTTCGGATATGATGGGGGAACCTATTTCTCCGGTGTTCAGGAAGGTGAAGTGGGGGTTCAGGACCTCACCTGGGAACGCTCCCTCAAAGCCAATGTCGGTTTGGAGCTCGGCCTGTTCAATGCCTTCAACCTTCAGTTCGACATATTCAAGGAGAGGCGCAGCAACATCTTTATGCAGAGAAATACCATCCCGACCCAGACCGGTTTCCTTGCTACACCTTATGCCAACTATGGAAAGGTGGACAACCAAGGTGTCGAGCTGCAGGCAAGCTACACCAAGAGGTTTGCAAACGACTTCTTTATGTCCCTGCGTGGTACCTTCACCTATGCCAAGAACAAGATTATCGAAATCGACGAACCTAAGACAATCAAGATGGAATATCCATACCGCTCAATTACAGGCCGTTCCATCGGTACTCTCTGGGGGCTCACAGCCGAAGGGCTCTACACAGCCGATGATTTCGATGCTTCCGGCAATCTCAAGCCAGGCCTTCCTGTTCCGGCTCTCGGAAACACTCCGCGCCCGGGTGACATCAAGTACAGGGATATGAACAATGACGGCAAGATTACCGATGTGGACGAAGGCTATATCGATGGTACATCAATGCCACCTTGCGTTTACGGTTTCGGCGGAAACTTCGCGTGGAAGGGAGTGGATTTCAATTTCTTCTTCCAGGGTCAAGCTGATTGCTACCGTATTATCGGAGGAAACGACTATTTCATCCCGGGGTCCGGTCAGGGCGTGCTCGGAAACGTATATTCCAACTACACCGACTGCTGGACAGAGGAAAATCCTTCCCAGAACGTCTTCTGGCCGAGACTTTCCGAGTCCATCAATACCCACAACAGCAAGGCTTCCACCTGGTGGAAAAAGGATATGTCCTTCCTCCGCTGCAAGACCATCGAGTTGGGTTACACTATTCCGCAGAAACTGACAAAAAATGCCCACATCGAGACCGTGCGTTTCTATGTCAGCGGCAACAACCTCTTCTATTTCTCAGATTTCAAACTTTGGGATCCGGAGCTTGATACAACAAACGGTCTTCGCTACCCGTCAATGCGTTCAGTTCTGTTCGGTATCAACATCAAGTTCTAAAACCGGCATTAATTATGAAAAAGATTACATACATATTTTTGAGCTTGGCCTTGTCGCTTGGAACAGTTTCCTGCAACTGGCTCGACAAGGAGTCGGACACCGAGCTTACACTTGAAATGGTCTTTGCAGACAAGACCAGGGTCGAAGGCTGGCTGGGAAATGTTTATTCCGGTATTCCGGACCCTTATATGGGACACGGCCGCTTCATCGGACAGGACATTCTGGGCGATGATATGTCCCCGTCAGAAAGATGGAGACAATGGGACTGGGACGTAATCCCTTTCATCCTCGGAGAATGGACCCCTTCTTCCAGCTGGGGCGGAAACTATTGGGCCTATCTCCCTCAGCGAATCAGGGAAGCCTATATCTTCATTGAAAATGCAAAGCCTCTTCCGGACCAGAATCTTCCTTTGGAAGAGGTGGAATTTATGAAGGCCGAATGCCGTTTCCTTGCCGCGTACTATTGGTATCTTCTGACAGACACCTATGGCGCAATACCTTATCGTCCGAACTACATAGCCCCTTCGGACTCCGACCTGGAATCCCTCAAGGTGGGCCAGATCCCTTATTATCAGATTATCGACGACCTCGACCAGGAGTTCCTGGCGGTTTCCAAACTTCTTCCGGCCACTTATTCTGACGGAAGAAAATATGGACGTGTCACCTCTATTATGTGTCTTGCCATCAGGGCCAGAATGTTGGTTTTTGCTGCCAGTCCGCTCGTAAACGGCAATTCTGATTATGCCGGCTTTGTAAACCGCTCAGGCGAGCAGCTTTTCAGCACAAGTTACGACCCGTCCCGCTGGACCAGGGCAAAACAAGCCTGCAAGGAACTCATAGACGCAGCAGAGGCAGCTGGACACAAACTGTATGAGGTGAAGAATTCCGATGGCCGTATCGATCCTTTCGCATCTGTCCAGTACGCAATGCTTGCAAGGGCAGACCAGGGTAACAAGGAAATTCTGTTCGCCCGTCCGGGAGGTTGTGATTATGGTGACTATGAAAAGCACTGCACCCCTATTGTGGGCGGAGGTAACGGAGGCTGGGGAGTGACCCAGTCCCTTGTGGATGCCTTCTTTATGGAGAATGGTCTGCCTATCACCGACCCTGCCTCCGGATATGAGGAAAGCGGATTTTCCACTGCAGATGAAGTTAGGGGCTATGACTGGGAAGTGGAGTACAACGACGACAAAGTCACTGCTGCCGGTACCTACAATATGTACTGCCACAGGGAGCCTCGTTTCTATACGACCATCAGTTTCAACAACGCCTGGTTCTGCAGCGAGAAACGCCGCTACGATTTCTTTATGAACGGAAAGGACAATCCGCACACCCACGACGCACCGCAGAACGGATATCTCCTGCGCAAGAAGGTATCTCCGGAAAGCATCGTCATTGAGAACAATATCAAATATCGTCCAGGCATCATCTGCCGCCTTGCTGAGGCTTATCTCAACTATGCCGAGGCTTTGGTAGAGTGCGGCGAGACCACTCAGGAAGTGCTGGACTATGTGAACAAAATACGCGTCCGTGCAGGTGTCCGCCCATATACCTTCGGAGCCACTGACGACAACAACATCCACGTGGATGCAGACCAGTCAGCCCTCCGCAACATAATCCGTATGGAGAGAAGGGTGGAGCTTTGCTGCGAAGGCCTGCGTTACAATGACTTGCGCCGTTGGAAAGAGGCTGAGACTGTCCTGAACGGACCATTTTATGGAATGAACTACAACGGCACCAATGCCGCCACATTCTATCAGCGTACAGTTTATCAGACAAGGGTTTATCACAAGTCCTACTATTGGTTCCCGATCCACCAGACCGAGCTTGACAAGAACGAGAACCTGGTGCAGAATCCTTATTGGGCTGAATAATCATAATGAACACTCCAATGAAAAACATCATATCAAAATCTGCATTCTTCGTTGCAATGCTTTCTCTCCTGCTTTCCTGTGAGAAATCAGTGAGGTTTGATCTTCCCTCTCCGGAAGACCAGATGCATTTGAATGTGTCGAAAGAGTCTGTCGAAATCTCCTTCTTTTCAGAAGAGCAGGTGGCGGTGTCTTTTTCCTGGAACACCAGCGGTTATGCCGCTCAGGGAAGACCAGTCAACTACTCTTTCAAGATGGATATATCAGGAAACAATTTCGAGACATCTATTCCAAAGGTTGACGTTACTGGAGTCAACAGCATTTCATTTTCACCATCACAACTAAAGAGCTTTCTGGCTGACTGGGGTATCCAGGACGGTACCAAGGTGATGGTCGAGGCAGAGGTTATTGCATCCATTGCCAATACTGGATCCATTGAAACCCAAAAGTATGAGAAGCCGGAGGTGTCCAAGGTTACATTCGAGCTGACTTGTCTGCAGGAGGATATCCAAATCCAGACCGGGGACAAGACTTATGCTTTCGTGAACAATATGGCCTTTATCGTGGTGGAGGATGCCTCAGATGTGAAATGTGTTTCAGGCTCTTTCTCCAAGACCATCTCTGTGCCGGAAAAGGGACTGTGGTGGTTCGCTCTGGATTACGTAAATCGCAATATCAGCTTCTCAAGGCCTCAGATGTGGATGCTCGGAGATGCCGATGTCAACGGATGGTGGCTCGGCGGTATGCCTGAAATACCTGCTGCGGATGATAGCGGAAAGATCAAGAAGTGGAACGGAATCCTCTTCCCCGGGGAAATGAAGTTCTCTCTGACTTTTGGCGGCGAAGATTTTACCCGTCCGTATCTTATGCCTTTGGTTGAGAATGCACCGCTTTCCAATGCTGGCATACAGTATGTTCCGACCGGGAATCCTGACTACAAATGGCGGGTCAGCGAATCGGATGCGGGAGAGTATAATATCACTGTGGACATAGAAAATATGACCGTCAGCTTCGAGAAACTTCGCGATGCACTTCCTTACCGTGAAATCTGGATTTGCGGAGATGCCACATCTGCCGGATGGGCATGTGATCCGTTCCCGCTTAAGTTGAACTATGACAGGAATGAAAAAGTTTTTGTCTTTGACGGCCATCTCTCTCCTGGAGAGTTCAAATTCCCGCTTGCGGAGCGTACATTCGAGATTCCTTTCCTTATGCCGACTATAGTTGGCCCAGATGGATTGATTCCAGTCACTAACAATGATAGTATTCACGGTATTGAGGTGGTAAACGGAGCATATGACCATAAATGGAAAGTCGAGGAATGGGAGCAGGGAGACTACATTCTTAAAATTGATACTATTAA
>JALFCH010000134.1 GCA_022771245.1 Rikenellaceae bacterium
CGGAAACCGTCTCAATGCACATTCTGATGACTGCCTATTTCGCCCACCTCCTTGCCCGGACCCTCTATCTGAGCCTGAGACGCCGCAGAATCCTCTGATAAGTCCCGTTATGGTTCAGAAGTCAAGGTCAGGCTCGTTGAAAGGCTGGAGAAATGGATTCTTCATACCCTCGTCGGCAATCGTGCTGGCTCTTCCGTGGCCTGGCAGCACGTCCGTACGTCCGTCCAAAGTGATAAGACGAGTCATAATGCTCTGCATCAGAAGGTCATAGTCTCCTCCCGGAAGGTCGCTGCGGCCTATGCATCCTGCAAAGAGAGTGTCTCCGCTGAAAAGTATCTTCCAGCCTTGAGCGTACAATTGTGACGGGTCTGAGTCCGGGTGGGTTGCCCCGTCAGTTTCCGCAGAATCTTCTCTGCAAAGCCAGCTCAGTCCTCCGGCAGTGTGCCCCGGTGTGCAAATGGCCATAAACTGCAATTTCCCGAAGGAGATTACCTCGTTGTCCTCCACAAACCTGATATGATCCCTGAAACTGTCCGGCACCGTATGCCCGATCTCTCTGCACAGTCCGTCCAGAGCCTTCAGTGACATCTCTTCACCCTTGTGCATATACACCTCCAGTCCGAAGTCCCTGCATAATCGTCCGACTCCGTAGATGTGGTCAGGATGGGCGTGTGTAAGCAGAACTGCCGCCAGTTTCAGCCCTTTCCCGTCCAGGGTGTTTTTCACTATGTCGTAATCCCGTTCAGTGTCGAAACCCGGATCAATCAGCACGGAGAGGCCATCGCCCCTGTCGCTCCAGACAAGATAGGACTGTTCCTCGAAACTGTTGAATTTGAACTTTGTAATTGCTGTCATCGTTGTTTTATTGTTTGCCGGACTTTGTTTTTTCCTCAAACGGCACAAAAATACGAAACTAATTTGTAACTTTGTCCGAATGTAAAAAACTATTATTCGCTAATACAGTAACGTTATGCATATAGCAATAGCCGGAAACATCGGCAGCGGAAAAACCACTCTGACCAGGATGCTGGCAGCGCAGTACAAATGGACTCCCAAATTCGAATCCGTTGACTATAATCCTTATCTTGCTGATTTCTATGAAGATATGGAGCGCTGGTCTTTCAATCTTCAGATTTATTTTCTCAACAAGCGTTTCAAGGACGTGGTGGATATCTCCAAGAGCAGCGAGGTAATCATTCAGGACAGGACCATTTACGAGGATGCACGCATCTTCGCCCCGAATCTCCACGGTATGGGGCTTATGTCCACCCGTGATTTCGAAAACTATTCCGACCTTTTTGACCTTATGATGTCCCTTGTCAATCCGCCTGACCTTCTGATTTATCTCCGTTCTTCCATTCCGAACCTCGTGAGCCAGATTCAGAAAAGGGGCAGGGACTATGAGAAGAGCATCAGAATAGACTATATCACCGGGCTCAACGAAAGATACGAAAATTGGATAAAAGACTATAAGCACCGTCTTCTCATTCTGGATGTGGATCGTTTGAAGTTCGAAGGCAATCCGGATGATTTCCGTGAAATATGCGACAAGATAGATGCAGAACTCTTCGGTCTGTTCAAATAGAGCATCTTCTGATTCAGTAGGACACACATATAGAAAAATATTATGAGCGAAAGAATTACCATCATCGACTTTGTCGAGAAATACACGAGAGCGTATTCCGACCACACTTTCCTTCGTGAGAAAATCAACGGCAAATGGGTGGAGACCACCTATGAGCAGACCCGCAGGGAAGCCTACAGAATCGGTGCGGGACTTATGAAACTGGGGCTTCAGAAAGGCGACAAGGTCTCTCTGCTTTCGGAGGGACGCAGCCTCTGGCCGCTTGCAGAACTGGGTATTCTCTATGCAGGCGCAGTGAATGTCCCTCTTTCCATCAAATTGGAAGAGAGCAACGACCTGATTTTCAGAATCAAACATTCGGATTCCAAATTTGTGGTGGTGTCCGAGCTCCAGCTCAAGAAAATACGTGCCATCGTGGCAGATTGTCCGGCAGTGGAGAAGGTCATCGTGCTGGACGACATCAAGGACCTCCAGGAAAACGAAATTTCCATTTCCCAGGTGTGCAAACTCGGTGACGAACTGCTTGCATCTTCTCCGGAGGAATTCGTAAACCGTTATAAATCAGTTGGTCCGGATGACTATGCCAACATAAGCTACACCTCCGGCACCACTGCGGATCCGAAAGGTATCCTCCTCACCCACCGCAACTACACTGCCAATGTGGAGCAGGCCCATTCAGTCATAAGCATTGATACAGACGACGTGATGCTCATCATCCTGCCTCTCGACCATTGCTTTGCCCACGTTGCGGGATTCTACACAATGATGTCCTATTGCGGGTCCATTGCCACCGTACCTCAGGGCCGTACCCCGATGGAGGCTCTCCGCAACATCCCTATGGCAATCAAGGAGACCCGTCCTGCAGTGATGCTTTCTGTTCCGGCACTTTCAAAGACCTTCAAGAAGGCCATCGAGTCAGGGGTGAAGAAAAAGAGTCCGTTCATCCAGAAACTCTACGCATTCGCTGTCGAGAACGCCATTGCATATAATAAGGAAGGCTACAACAAGGGAGGCAAGGACTTCTGGAGATGGCCTTTGGTGAAACTTTTCGACAGCATCATCTTCAAGAGCATACGCAAGACCGCTTTCGGCGATAGGATGAAATTCTTCGTGGGCGGCGGTGCTCTCCTCGGAATCGATCTCCAGAGATATTATTATGCCATCGGCGTGCCTATCTATCAGGGCTATGGACTTTCAGAGGCCACTCCTATCATTTCCGCAAACTCTCCTGCTGCGCACATTCTCGGCTCATCAGGACGTGTCGTGAAACCTATGGAAATCAAGATTTGCGATGCTGAAGGCAAAGAACTTCCATACGGAGAAAAGGGAGAAATAGTCATCTATGGCGAGAATGTGATGGCGGGTTATTGGAAGAATCCTAAAGCCACGGCTGATACTGTCGTGGACGGATGGCTCCATACCGGGGATATGGGCTATATGCTCGACCCGACTTTCCTCTATGTTACAGGCCGCTTCAAGTCTCTGCTCATCAGCTCAGACGGAGAGAAATATTCTCCGGAAGGCATTGAGGAGGCACTTGTGGAAAACTCCAAGTTCATTTCCCAGGTCGTTCTCCACGACAATCAGGACCCTTATGTGAGCCTGCTGATGGTGCCGAACAAGGATGCACTTGTGGAATATGTGAAGAAGGAACACCCGGGCGTGGATCCTGCGTCAGAAGAAGGCAAGACTCTTCAACTCAAGAAAATCCAGAGCGAAGTGGACCAGTACCGTGCAGGCGGCGCTTTTGCAGGCCTGTTCCCGGAGAGGTGGCTCCCTGCTGCAATCTGCGTGCTTCCTGAGCCTTTCACAGAGCAGAATCATATGGTGAACTCCACTATGAAGATAGTGCGCGGCAAGGTTGAGGAGGCCTACAAGGACCGTCTCGAGTTCGCCTACACCGCAGAGGGCAAGAACATTGTGAATGCCCAGAACCTGGCTGCATTATAGCCAAACACCACTTGAAAACAACACATTAAAATCAATAATCAAATGAGTAAGAAAAACGGAAACATTCTTGCGATTATCGTGATGTTCGCACTCTTCTTCATGATTGCGTTCGTCACCAATTTCGCCGGCTCTATGGGAGTCATCGTCACCAGGCAGTTCGGAGCATCCAAGGCTATGTCCCAGCTTGGTACACTTGCAAATTTCATAGCCTATGCCTGTATGGGTATTCCTGCGGGAATCATTCTCAAGAGAAGGGGTTACAAGTTCACCGCCCTTGCAGCCGTAATTGTGGGCCTCGTGGGTGTGGCAGTTCAGTGGATATCCGGCTATGTCGGATCATTCGAAGTCTATGTTGCAGGCGCATTCATCGCCGGATTCTCAATGTGTATGCTCAACATCGTTGTGAATCCTATGCTCAACACTCTCGGCGGCGGCGGAAATGCCGGCAACCGTCTCATTCAGCTTGGAGGCTCCTGCAACTCCATCGGTGGCACAATAGCTCCGATTCTGCTGGGCTATCTCGTGGGAGGAAGCATTGACAATGCGACTGTCAAGGATGCTGCTCCTGCAATGATCATTGCAATGGCCATCTTCGCATTTGCAGCCATCATCATTGCCCTTACAAAGATTCCTGAGCCTCATATGGAGACTCCTGAGGAGAAGGCTGCCCGCAAGGCAGGTGCAGTTGCAAAGGATCCTCACGGACCGCTTTCATTCCGCCACTTCGTTTTGGGTGCCGTTGCCATCTTCTTCTATGTCGGAATCGAGGTCGGCATTCCGAACACAGCGAATGTGTATTTTTCTGAACTTGAATGGGTCGGACCTGCTCTGACCGGTACTATGATCGGAGCATACTGGTTCTGTATGATGCTTGGCCGTCTGGCTGGTGGTGCCATAGGAGGAAAGGTCTCTTCAAAGGCTATGCTTTCTGTAACTTCGATTGCTGCAATAGTTTTCCTCATCGCATTCATCTTCACTCCTGAAAACATTCAGATTGCAATGTTCGGCAAGGAACTTCCTGTTGCTCTCATCTTTATCGTACTCTGCGGACTCTGCACTTCCGTAATGTGGGGCTCAATCTTCAACCTCTCTGCCGAGGGCCTTGGAAAATACACTGCGACTGCTTCCGGAATCTTTATGACTCTCGTTTGCGGCGGCGGTATCATTCCTTTCCTCCAGAACCTGCTTGCAGACCACATCGGAGCAATCCAGAGTTACTGGCTCCTCATCGCCTGCCTCGCATATCTTCTCTTCTATGCACTTGTGGGAAGCAAGAATGTCAACAAAGACATACCAGTTGAATAATAATACCTAATAATCAATTATGGAAAAAGGAATCAATTCTATCGACAAGCAGTATGTCGTAGGTATCGATGTGGGAGGTCAGACTACAAAAATGGGTGTGGTTGATGCCCGCGGACAGGTACTCTCACAGATAGTAATCCGTTCAGACAACCATTCTGATGCTGAGTCTTACCTCGACGAAGTGGCTGTGGCATTGAACAAAATTATCGCTGATGCCGGAGTGGAAGGTCAGAT
>JALFCH010000005.1 GCA_022771245.1 Rikenellaceae bacterium
TTTGTGATGCTGGCCTCTGCAGTCTTGTCCGCTTGTCAGAAGAATGTTCTGAATCCTGACGGGGAGAATCAGGACGGCACTTTCGACCCTTGCAAAGGCTGGCCCATCAATTCTGTGCTGGAGAATAAGGTGGAGTCATTCAAGGCCCCTGAGCCTCCGTTTGAATATTCCATCACCTATGAGTACGACAAAGAGGATTTCTGCAATCCGGAAAGGGGTTCCTACGCTCCTTTGGAGTACCATTTCAGGAATGTTGAGACGGCAGGGTATCCGACATTGTACACCCTTCAGCGTCTGCAGTCCTGTCGTGCGAGCGGCTGTACTCTCCACTATCTGGGTATATACCTGTGCGACTATCTGGAATCGGACATACCCGAGGAGGCTCTCAATATCATCCGCGCCCATTTTGAGCTGGAGCGTCAGGCAGGTACTAAGGTAATTCTGCGCCACGCCTATTCCTGGGACAACAGCTGGCCGGTGCAGGAGCCTGAATTGAAATGGATTCTGCGCCATATGGAACAGCTTTCTCCCATATGGAACGAGTACAAGGATGTGATATATGTGTTCCAGGGAGGTTTCATAGGTGTCTATGGGGAATGGCACACCCTCACCAATGTCACCACAGACGAACAGAAGGGAGAACTGGTGAAGAAGTATCTGGATCTCACTCCGAAAGACAGGCAGATAGCATTAAGGACGCCTAATCACAAAAGGATGGTGATGAGGTATATCAACGGGTCCTATTCCCTGGCCGATACCATAACTGCTGCGACAGCGTTTGACGGATCCTACAATTCCCGTCTCGCCAACCATAATGACTGCGTGTTCGTGAATGCATCGGACGGAGGCACTTTCGGCAATACTACCGACAAGGTGCTGCTCCGCAGGGAAGGCAACTATGTGTCTGTGGGCGGAGAATCCTGCTTTCAGAGCGATTATACCTATTGTGACTGCGAATACTCCAACGGACACTTGAGAGATTATCACTGGTCCTACCTTTCCAATCATTATGCAATTGTGGATTACTGGAAAACAAATGGCTGCAATAAAGACCTGACTTCCAGAATCGGTTACCGTTTCGTATTCAACGGCTCTTCATTCTACGGCAACTTCCGTCCTGGCGGAGATTTCAAGATGAAACTCTGTCTTACCAATTATGGTTTCGCTTCACTCATAAATGAAAGGAAGCTGGAATTGATTTTCATCAACAATGAAAATCCTTCGGAAAAGTATGTTTATGTCTCTGAAAAAGACCCTCGTGACTGGAAGGGATGTCATCACTATGAATGGGATGAGGACCTGAAACTTCCGGACACATTGATTCCGGGGGCAAAATACACCTTGTATCTCAACTTGCCTGACATATCCGGGCAGTTGCACGACAACCCTCTCTACAGCATCAGGATTGCCAGCAGGGGCGTATGGGATGAGACTACAGGTTACAACAGGCTTGCTGCGTTTGTGGCAGAATAAAACTTCCAACTATGAAAACCAATATTTCAAATATCATATTGACCGCCGTGGTCATACTGCTCTCCGTGACTGCGGTTTCCGCTCAGAACAGAATCGTGAACGGTCGTGTCTTTGATGCCTCAAAACAGGCTCTGGCAGGAATCACCGTGATGGCTTCTCCGACCAACGGGGTGGTCACGGACGAGAAAGGAAACTTTTCCATTTCCTTGCCTTCCGGTCCGGCCGAACTGGAGTTTATATGTCTGGGTTATTCCACTGTCAGAATGACTGTCCAGAGCACGCAGGACAATCTGGTCGTATATATGACAGAAGATGCAATGAACCTTCAGGAAACCGTTGTTGTGGGATATGGTGTCCAGAAAAAAGTCAATTTGACCGGTGCCGTTTCAACAGTCACATCCAAGGAAATCAGCAACAGGACATCTCCGACCCTCACCCATATGCTTCAGGGTTCTGTGCCGGGTTTGAGTGTGTCCACGGCAAACGGTTCTCCCGATGATGTCGCTTCCATAAACATCCGAGGGTACAATTCCATCAACGGAGGCACGCCTCTCGTGCTGATTGACGGCGTGGAGGGCGATATGTCCAAGATCAATCCTCAGGATGTGGAATCCGTTTCCGTACTCAAGGATGCATCTTCTGCAGCCATCTACGGAGCCAGGGCATCTTTCGGAGTGGTACTCATCACCACCAAGAGCGGAAAGGACAGCAAGGGCAAGCCTGTAGTCCGTTACAGCGGTTTCGGAGGTGTCTCAACCCCTACCACCAGAACCGACTATATCTCCACGGGATATGACTCTGTGACAATATGCGACCTGTTTACTTTCAACACCAACGGCAGCAATTACACCAACTATACGGAAGAAGATATGCATCAGCTTTATATACGCCGCAATGATGTCACAGAGAATCCCGAAAGGCCGTGGATTCTCCAACAGATGCGGAACGGAAAGTTGAGTTATGTATATTACTGCAACACAGACTGGTATAAGGAACTTTACAGGACGGTCAATCCTTTCACCCAGCACAATATCTCGGTGTCGGGCGCCTCTGAGCATTTCAAGTACTATGTTTCGGGCGGATATGAACACAAGGAAGGGACTTTCCGCGTGCGTCCGGACAACTACAACAAATACACCCTCCGCAGCAAAGTCGAATTCAATATCAACAAATACATTTCGATCAGCGACAATGTCGGATTCTTTTCGTCAGACTACGACTGGCCCGGGAACAGCAACTATAACTATACTTTTATGTACTCTCAGGTTCACGGCCTGGCTTCTTTCCCTCTGAAGAATCCAGACGGGACCAATGTGTACAAGACGATATTCACTGATTCCAATATTACAAACGGCTGTCACATAGAACTTTCCGACGACAAGAAAGTCAATAACATCAAAAAGGTGAACTTCAGCAATACGGCGGAAATCTCAATACGTCCTGTTGAGGGGCTGGACATACGCGCGAATTTCACCTATATGTTCGACAACAGCCGCAAGTTCAACCGCTGGGTGCCTTGCTCCTACAGTATGTACCCGGGAGAAGTCCTGACCGAGGATTACGGACGTTTTCAGAACCTGCTGGAAAATTCCTTCGAATACACACGTTATATGGCAGCAAACGTCTTTGCTACCTACAGCACTACTGTGGATGAGAAGCATAATATCAGTGCAGTGGCCGGTTACAACTACGAGACTCAGCATTACCGCTACACTTATGTCAGCGGACGCAACCTCTCTTCTGACTATTTGAGCGAATTCAATCTGGTTCAGCCGAACACGGCGGGCAACAAGGAATTCAATGCAGACGGAAGACAGACAGAATATGCTCTTGCTGGAGTGTTTGCACGATTGAATTATGACTACAAAGGCAAGTATCTGTTCGAAGTCAATGGCCGTTTTGACGGAACCTCCCGCTTTGCACCCAAGAGCAGGTGGGGATTCTTCCCTTCGGCATCAGTCGGATGGAAATTGTCCGAGGAAAATTTCTGGGAGCCGGTAAAGTCTTCTTGGGATCTCTTCAAACTCAGATTTTCATATGGAGCCCTTGGCAATCAGCAGGTGAGTGATTACGCCTATATACAGCTTGTGAGCACTTACCAGTTGAATTACCTGTTCAACAGTAATACAAACAAACCAAACGGTTCTTATGTCGGTGTGTCAAGTATGGACGGTTTGACGTGGGAGACTACATATCACTACAATTTGGGTCTTGACCTGGCCTTTCTCGGCAATCGTCTGGCTTTCGTCGGAGATGCGTACATCAGGGATACGGTGGGTATGATTACTTCCGGAGAGGCAGTTCCTTCCGTATATGGCGCATCTGCTCCGAGTGCCAATGCAGCAAACCTGCGTTCAATGGGTCTGGAACTCACTCTGTCCTGGAAAGATACATTCAATCTCGCCGGCAGTCCTTTCACTTATGGCATCAGTGTAAACTACAGTGACTATATTACAAAACTCACCAAGTACAAGAACCCGTCCAAGGTTTTGGGCTCCTACTATGAGGGTATGACCTTCGGAGAAATCTGGGGATTCAGGACCGACGGACTGTTTGCTTCCGATGCTGAGGCTGCGGAATACACTTCCAGGATTGACCAGTCCTATGTGCAGGGCAACCTCACCGGAGGCTGGAAAGGCGGAGACCTGCGTCTGCTGGATCTGGATAATGATCAAGTGATTTCCAGAGGAGCCTATACTGTTGACAATCCGGGTGACCTTGAAATCATAGGCAATTCCCTTCCGCGTTATCAGTACGGAGTGACACTCAGTGCTCAATGGTTCGGATTCGACCTTTCCGTATTCATTCAGGGTGTGGGCAAAATCAATTGGTATCCGCCTGCTGACAACCAGGCGTTCTGGGTATGCTTCAACCGTCCTCATGCCACTTATATACCTAAGACTTTTATGGACAATGTCTGGAGCGAGGACAATACCGGAGCCTATTATCCACGTCCAAGAGGATGGCAGGCCAATGAGGGTACGACCTATCTGACTATGGTAAATGACCGCTACCTTCAGAATCTGGCTTACTGCCGCCTCAAGAACCTGACTTTCGGATACAGCCTGCCTGACAAGGTGCTCAGGAAATCATTCGTAAGCGCTTTGAGAATATATTTCACAGGAGAGAACCTCGGCTATCTTTCTCCTCTGACAAAGGTTTCCCGCTATATGGATCCTGAGGCTATGGTGAGGCAGAACACATTCGGTTATTACTATCCTTACCAGAAGTCATTCGTGCTGGGCCTGGACATTACATTCTAAAAAGGAGGAAGTGATATGAAAATCAACAATATACTTTATGCGGCCATAGCGGCATCCCTTTGTCTGGTTTCGTGCAGTCTGGACAAATATCCTCTTGACAAGGAAACCTCCGATTCATATTTCAAAGATGCCAATCAGTTCGAGAATGTTTCCAACACTTTTTATGCGGATCTCTTCTCGGGACCTTTCTTTTCAGAAGAAAGTGACATCTGTTTCAGGAAAACCCTGCCTATGCTGATTCGTGGAGGCAAATTGCGTACTGTACCTTCATCTGGAGGCGGATGGACCTGGGGTACCTTGCGCAACATCAACAATATGCTGGACAACCTCGACAAATGCGAGATTGAGTCCGTCAGGACGGAATACGAGGCTGTGGGACGTTTCTTCAGGGCATATTTCTATTATCTGAAAGTGCGCGACTTCGGGGATGTGCCGTGGTATGAGCACGAACTCAGTGTGGATGACCGCGAGGAGTTGTACAAGGCCAGGGATTCCAGAGATTATGTGATGGGCAAGATGATAGAGGATATCGACTTTGCCATAGACCACCTCGGTACGGAAAAGCAGGCATACAAGGTTACAAAATGGACGGCGCTTGCCTTCAAATCCCGCTTCTGTCTGTTCGAGGGTACCTGGAGAAAGTACCACGGAAACGGAGACGCGCCTCACAATGCCGACTACTATCTTTCCCTGGCAGCCGAAGCGGCGAAGTCGTTCATCACCACTTCTCCTTACAAAATCTATAATACAGGCAAGCCTGATGAGGATTATGCTATGCTTTTTGCCGCTCAGGACGCCATACTTGATGAGGTGATACTGGCGAAGAATTACAGCTATGCCCTCGGTCTTTCCCATTTTGCCACATATAATACATTCGGCCAGAACCAGTATGCCTTCAACAAGAAATTCGTGGACAGTTTTCTGATGAAGGACGGCAGTGAATTCACGGCCAGACCCGGTTGGAACGAAATGGAATACTATGAAGAGGTGACAGGAAGGGATCCTCGTCTTGCCCAGATAATGCGTTGTCCGGGCTATCACCGCATAGACGGAGATTCACTTATGGTCTCTGACTTCAGTACCACCTGCTCCGGCTATCAGGTCGTCAAATTTGCCCAAAGCGAGAATGTACTCAAGACCGGACAGTGGATGGCAACCGACAATGATATGCCGATTTTCCGTGCAGCCGAGGTGTATCTCAACTACGCGGAGGCGATGGCGGAAAGAGGTGACGTGGCTATCACTCAAGAAGATATTGATATGAGTATCAAGCCTATAAGAGACCGTGCCGGTATGCCAAACATAGATCTTGCGGCGGCAAATGCATCCCCGAGCGAATATATGGCCAGCGCTGAATACGGCTATCCGGGAGTGAGCGGAAACAATAAGGGCGTCATTCTGGAAATCCGGAGGGAACGTGTGATAGAACTGATAGAGGAAGGAGATTTCAGATGGTACGACCTTATGCGTTGGAAAGCCGGCAAGTGCATTGAACAGAATTTCTACGGAATGTATTTCCCGGCCGTGGACAGAGGGTATGACCTGGATAATGATGGCGAAGATGAGGTCTATATCTACACTTCTGATATTCCGTCAGATGTGGACGAGAAGGTGACTTATAATATTCTTCAACTCAACAAGACCATCACTCTGAGCGGAGGGGATAAAGGTTATGTTGATCCCCACAAGACCACCCAGCACGTCTTTGACGAGTCCAGGGACTACCTTATGCCTCTGCCTTCCGAAGACCTTGCACTGAATACGAATCTCACACAGAATCCCAACTGGGATGTAAAAAAATAACAGAAATTCAACTATTAAATATAGTATAATACCACAATTTTTAAACAAACAAAATCATGAAAAAGGTAACAAAAATTTTTGCTGTTGCAGTGATGGCATCACTCGCAGCTGTTGCTTGCACCAAGTCCAACACCACAGGCGGAAACGATGACAACGGTAACAACAATGGAGGTGGAAATGAGGAAGAAGGCATCGTTATTGACGGTCAGTTCGAAGACTGGGCAGCTCTCGCAGAGACAGACGTTGTCGCAATCAATGTTCTTGCTGAAGCAAGCCAGCAGGCTCTCAGGACTCTCAAGTTCCACAACACTGAAGATGTTCTCTATGTTTATGCAGAGTGCGATCCGGCTATTGTGGGAACAGAGTATGACCCTAGCAGGGATACCTACTGGGAGGACAAGCCTGCACAGCGTCCTTTGCGTTTCGTGTGGGACACCGACAACAATGCTGAGACTGGCGGATACTACAGCATCACTTGGCCTAATGCCGGCTTTGACAGCCTTCTCGATGTTTACATCTATGCTGACGGCGGAAAGGTAAAGTCTGCCTGGAGCGAGTTCTGGGCATTCAAAGAGACTTCTGAGGCTGGAGCAAACTTCGTTGACAACATTGCTGAGAACGAAGCTCTCAGAGATCAGATCGTATCAGTTGCAAATGTGGCTGGTTCTCTCGTAAAGGGATGGTATTCAGTTGAAATTGCAATCGACAAGGTCAACTTCCCTAATCTTGGCAAGACTGTAAAAGTCGCTTCTACACTTATGAACCAGGCTTGGGCAGAACCAGGTGTGCTTCCATCAGAAGAAGAACCGGTAGAACTCAGTCTTTAGTAAATTCCTATGACTCACAGAGGGGCAGGCTGTGCAAGCCTTCCCCTCATTTGACAAGCTTATGAAACGGTATCTGCTTTTTCTGCTTTTATTGCTGCAACTGCCTGCCGCGGCACAGATCAGAATCACTCACGGTCCCTGGCTCACAGATATGACGGAGGATGGAGTCACTATAATGTGGAAGACTGACAAGCCTGCTATGGCGTGGGTTGAATACGACGAATATGTGGGCAATACCTTTTATTCCAAATATCATCCCGTTGCCTATGACAGCAAAGACGGCAGACGAAGGGTCCTGGATACTCTGCACTGTGTCAGACTGGAAGGCCTGAAACCCGGGACTGAATACTTTTACAGGATATTCTCAAAAGAGACGGTCAGTTATGGCGATTACGGGAATATGGTTTTCGGGAAAACTGTGGCTTCCAGCGCCAATTATGACGGTCCCACGCATTTCCGCACATTCAGCTCCGATGCCGATAATGTGTGTTTTGCGATGATAAATGACATACACGAAAATCCGGAACGCATAGGAAAACTCTTCTCCGGCATAGATGTTTCCAAACTGGATTTCGTGCTCCTGAACGGAGATATGTTCTCCACCGTGAACGGTGACGGGCAAATCTACTCGAAGCTGATTGATGCTTGTGTGGGGGCTTTTGCCAGGTCCGTTCCTATAGTCTATGTCCGTGGCAACCACGAGACACGAGGCTGCTATTCCGACAAGTTGGGAGATTATTTCCCCACACGTGCCGGGCGTTTTTACTATGACTTCAACGTTGGCAAGACCAACTTCATCATATTGGATTGCGGTGAGGACAAACCTGATACGGATTTCGAATACAGCGGTATGTCGGAATTCGACTCTTACCGTGAGAAGCAGGCGGATTGGCTTAAATCCGTGGCTGAAAATTGCAATCACCAGACCAGGATAGTGGCTCTGCACATACCTCCTATGACCGGAAATTGGCACGGGAACATTCACATAAGGGAGAAATTTCTTCCTGTCCTTAACTCAGCGGGTGTGGATCTGATGTTGTCCGGCCATAATCACTCCTACGGTTTGCTTGAACCTTCCGAGAATCAAAACTTTGTAAACATCATAAATGATAACGAAAGTCTGATGCTGGTTGAGATTGCAGGCAAGAATATTCAAATCACTGTTTCCGGCAAGACTGATTTGGTCTGGAAGAATTTCTGACAATGAATTACGGAAGGTTGATACAACACAAAATCATAAATTATGAAAAAGAATCTGCTTTTTGTTTTTATAGGACTTTTGCTCCTTTCCGGGATTGAAGCCTGCAGGAAAGATGAAAATATTGCAAAAGACGACAGTTCCTCCTTGATTCATCCTGCTGATTGGGATGATGAAAATGATAATGAGGAAGATGATAAACCTGAGGTGAAACTGCCAATCGAAATTGACGGTGCGTTCTCTGACTGGGATGCCCTGGATAAATCCAAGCTGGCTGTCGTCGAATCTGTTGAAGGTGCGGATTGGGATCTTATCAACAAGATGACTGTTTATGCTACGGCTGACTACATTTGGATTTGTCTGGATTTCAATGAGGCTGGTCTTGACAAATCGGTGGATGCCTCTATGAACATATATATGAATTCGGACAATGATGCATCTACAGGTTGTGCTCCGACGACAGAGTTTTCAGGTGCAGATGTAGATTGCCTGTTGCAGGGTTATATATTTGCCGCCGGAAAATACATTTCTTATAATCCCACTCTTTATTTGTTCCGGGGTGAGAACGGTTTTGTGGGTTGGCCTTCCTGGGATGGCGTAGCTTCAGGAAATGTGGCGGAAGGCGCGGGAGTGTCCGGAAGGTATGAACTCCGGCTCAACCGTGAAGCTATGGTTGACCTCCCGATTGCAGACACCTTTACTTTAGCTTTGGATATTCAGCAGTCCTGGGTAACGCTGGGAGCCCTGCCTAATGCTGCGGGGACCGGTTCAGCTGAAAAACTGATTGTGACAGTCAAATAAGATGAAAGAAATGAAAAAGTCAAGATTCTATTATATTTACATTGCCTTGGCGGCATTGACTGTGATTTCTTGCGGATGCAAAAAGACCCCTGTATTTGTGCAGGAACAGGGGGAAGTGCTGACTTATGAAGTTTCCAAGGCAGATTTCTGCAATCCGGAAAGGGGGTACTATACCCAATACACAAAAAAGTTTGCAAATGGGAATGTGCCGTCCCCGATTTCTGCCTCAGCCATCAAATCCAAGCGGTCCGAAAACCAGACAATTACCCTCAGTATGTTCTATCTCACCGATTTTATGGAAGGAGATATCAGCGAGGCTGCCCTGAATGTGATAGGAGAAAGCCTCAAGGCACATCGTACAGCAGGAAGTAAAGCCATCGTGAGATTTGCCTACAAAGACAGCTACGATGAGTCCTCTGCTCCTTTCGATCCGGCAGTGGACATCGTTTTGCGGCACATTGAACAACTTAAGCCCCTGCTTCAGGAATATAGTGACATAATAATGCTGTTCCAGGCCGGATTCATAGGTTCCTGGGGAGAATGGGCTTTCACTACTCATTTCACCATTACGGATGATGCTTCCTATGCTCCGCGCAAGCAAGTAGTCGATGCCCTCCTGGATGCTCTTCCTAAGGACAGACAGGTAGCATTGAGGACTGCAACGTATAAGAGACGTATGTACGGGATGACACTTGCAGACACCATTACGGCTCAAACTGCCTTCAATGGTTCAGACCTGTCCAGGCTCGGAGGACATAACGACTGTTTCATTTCCAGTTCCAACGATGTGGGAACCTACAGTGGCAATACAGACCGTATTCAATGGAAGCACGAAACTGAATACACCCTGATGGGAGGTGAAACCTGCTCAGGCGATGCCACCTACTGCAACTGTACCCATTCCATAGAGGAACTGGAAGCCTATCATTGGACTTATCAGAACAGAAACTACCACAGCGGGACATTTACCGAATGGTTAAAAGGAGGATGTATGGATGAAAATTCAATCCGTCTGGGATACCGTCTGGTACTGAAACAGGCTGCCTTCAATTCGGATTTCACAGCCGGTTCCAGCCTCACTGTCAAATACTCTATTGAGAACGTGGGCTTTTCAGCTTTATCAAATCCTCGTGGACTGGAATTCATACTCAAAGACAATGAGTCAGGTGCTCTGACTGTTTACAAGTCTGAAACAGACCCTCGCCGGTGGGCGGCAGGAAAGGAGTCCGTAAATACGGAGACCATAACTTTGCCGGAAGAACTCGTTGCGGGCAAGAGGTATTCATTGTATATGAATCTGCCTGACGGAAGGGAAAGCCTGCACGACAATCCTTTGTACAGTGTCCGACTTGCGAATGAGGGGCTTTGGAGTGAAAAGACAGGCTATAATAAAATCTGTGAGTTCATTGCAAAGTGACGGCATATAGGATTATGCCAGTGAAGCCTTAATCCGCGCAGCAAGAGCCTTTCCGACAAGTGCAGCAATGTCTTCCTCTGAAGCCGCTGCAATCCTTGCCACTGAGCCGAAATGCAGCAGAAGCCGCTGTTCGGTTTTGGGACCGACTCCCGGAACAGCACTCAGTGCAGATTCGATTTGAGCCTTGCTGCGCAAATTCCTGTGAAAAGTGATCCCGAAGCGGTGGGCCTCGTCCCTGATTTGTCTGAGCACCTTGGAAGCTTGCGAGTTCATATCCAGAAACAAAGGATAGGGGTCCCCGACGCGGATTACTTCTTCCAGCCTCTTTGCCAGGCCGATGACGGTGAGCTTGTCCGTAAGCCCAAGTTCATAAAGGGCCTCGTAGGCTGCGGACAACTGCCCCTTGCCTCCATCAATCACTATCAACTGCGGCAGGTCGTCAGGATTTTCTGTCAGCATCCTCGAATATCTTCTGTTCACCACCTCCTTCATTGATGCGAAGTCATTGGCTCCAACCACCGTTTTGATCTTGAAATGCCTGTAATCCTTCTTTGAAGGTACCGCGTTGCGAAAAACGGTGCAGGAAGCCACTGGATTTGTGCCCTGTATGTTCGAGTTGTCGAAACATTCGATGTGCACGGGCAGCTCCTTCATCCCCAGCGCTTCCCTCAATTCTTCCATCACCTTCATCCTGAAATTGTCAGGGTCCGTGTGTTCCCTCTGTTTCATTGCATTGAAGCGCATCTCCTTTGCGTTTTTCGCACTCAACTCCAGCAGTGCCAGCTTGTCCCCACGCACCGGTATTTTGAACTCCACACCCTCTATTTCCACGTCGGGCAGAAACGGCACGATAACCTCTGAAGATAATTTCCCGAACTTGCTTTCAATCTCCCCAATGAAAGTCCCCAGCACCCTTTCCTGATCCTCCTCTATATTCATTTTGAATCCCAGATTGAGAGACTGCACTATGGCTCCGTCCACAATCCTGAGGAAGTTGCCGAAGGCTTCTGTGGGGTCAAGTATCAGCGAAAACACATCGTAACATCCACCGGTAGCACTCTGTATCAGCGATTTGCTGTAATGATGGTCCAGCGCCTGCATCTTCAGTTTATATTCCTGTGCCGATTCGAAATCCATCCTCTCTGCAGCCTCGGTCATCAGAGACCTGTAGTGCGCAATGATTTCCCGTCCTCCTCCTTTGAGCAGATGCACGATTTCTTCAATATTGCAATTATACTCCTTTTCGCTGATTCCCCCGCAGCAACATCCCTTGCACTTGCCGATGTGGAAATTCAGGCAGGGACGAATTTTCTTGCGCAGGATGGTCTCCGATGTGATTTTGTTATTGCAGCTTCTTATGGGGTATATGGTGCGGAACAGCTCGATAAGTGCACGTGCGTGTGTGACATTGGAGTAAGGCCCGAAATAGCGGGAACCGTCCTTTACGACTCTGCGTGTGAGGAAAACCTTCGGAAAAACGTCGTTGCTGACGCATATCCAGGGGTAGGTCTTGGAGTCCTTGAGCAGAATGTTGTATTTGGGCTTATACTGCTTGATGAGGTTGTTTTCCAGCAGCAGTGCATCCGCCTCGCTCTCCACCACGGAATATTGTGCATCGGCTATTTTGGAGACCATTATCGCGGTCTTGCGTGTGAGCCTCTCCTTGGGGACGAAGTATTGTGCAACTCTCTTATGCAGGTCCTTGGCCTTGCCCACATAGATAATGTTCCCGTCAGCGTCATAGTAACGGTAAACTCCGCTCTGATGCGGAAACAGCGCTATTTTCTCTTTAATGGTCATATATTCCTTTTCGGACAGGTACAAAATTAAGTAATCCTCAAAGAATAACCTGCATCATCTTTGAAAATCTTTTCGGTCCATATTTCCTCCCTCATCAGTCACATAGCTACGGCTATGCTCCATCTTCGGGTGAAAATCTGACCTCGAAAATCTAATTCAAATCTGACGCAAATCATTATTTTCATATTACTAAGCAAAAAACCCGTTATAGCGTTGGCTCTGTCCCCAAAACTGCCTACCTTCGTCAGTCCAAATTAAAGGTTTATGGAAAACAGGAATTCAATGGGCATCTTCGACTGGGTGCTGATACTGGGGGTTGTCTTGTGCAACATCATCTATGCGGTTTCCGCTTCGGAATATGACATAATAGGCTTTATCGCAGCCATATCCGGAATTGTTTGCGTGGTTCTGGCAGCCAAGGGCAATGTGTGGAATTTCCTGTTCGGCACCATACAGGTCACTCTTTATGCCTATATTTCCTTCAAATCCACTGCTTACGGCAATGCTGCGGTGAATGCCCTGTACTATCTGCCTATGCAGTTCGTGGGGCTGTGGCAATGGAGAAAGAGGGGAGCTTCAGCACAGGAAAGTCTCAAAGCCCGCCGTCTCTCTATGCCCCAGCTGATAATGGTTGCGGCAGTTTGCGCCGTCTGCACAGTGGTCCTCGCTGTCCTTCTCAAATATTCCGATGCCAGCCAGCCTTGGATAGATGCTTTCACAACGGTGCTTTGTGTGATAGCCCAGGCATTGATGACTATGGCATTTGTAGAACAATGGTATCTCTGGATTATCTTCAATGTTTTTACTGTCGTGATGTGGATCAGCTTTGTCATTCAGGGAACAGCCCATTCGGTCCCTATGCTCATAATGTACGTCTTTTATTTGATGAATTCCGTGAATGGACTGATAAGTTGGCGAAAATTGGCCGCAAAAGGCTCTGTAAAGGACTGATGGAAGCCCTCCCTTTTTGCTCTTTCGGGATTTTTTTCTACCTTTGCTAGGATTTTGAGAGAAGATTAAGTTATTAAATTATATAAAAAGTTTTAATTATGGCTACTATTGCAGAAGAAGTAAAGGCTATTATCGTTGAGAAACTCGGCGTTGAGCCTTCTGAAGTCACTGATAGCGCAAACTTCACAAATGACCTCGGAGCAGATTCACTTGACAGCGTGGATCTCATTATGGCTCTTGAGAACAAGTTCAACCTTGAGCAGGACGATGATGCAGAGGGCAAGATTGTCACTGTTGCAGACGCAATCGCATACGTCGAGAAGAAGGTAGCTGAGCAGAATGCGAAATAATTTCTGATTCTCGGCTTCAAAAAAAACAACCCGTCAGTCGCAGGATTGACGGGTTGTTTCGTATTACTCATTCCTTGGGGAATGAGAAGGTAACTGTTATTTTCGGCCGCTTGTCAGCCTCTGCGGAAGGGCCGTAGAGGTGGCAGTTGTAATAGCGGTCTTTGTCCAGATCTACGGATGAGGTGGTCGTCGTGGAGGATTGTGACGCGTATGCCGCCATCATCATATAATTGTAGTAATTGTTATAGTAGCTGTCGTAACCATATCCGTAACTTCCGTAGCCATATCCGCCATAGCCATAGAGGTTGTTATAGTAGGAACTGTAGGCCAGCGCATTCAGATAATCGTTGTAGGAAGAATCCCCGGAAGATGAAGTCGTGGTGGTCTCAGGATGCATAATCAGCATCCATATATCGTATTTGCTCATTCTGGCGGCATATTCTTCCTCGCTTTCGTCATCCTTTTGGGAAAGACGTAGAATCTCCTGGGCGTGATGGCTGAAATCCGGCTGGTAACGGTTGAGCGAACGGTTTATGTTGCCCTGGTTCTCAGATGCCACACTTGCATCCGTGAGTCCGGCAAAGGTGATGACTTTCTGTTCAGATGTACCGCCTGCGTCATCGCTTATCGTCCTGGTGGCCTCCATACGGCAGGTCGGGCTGAGCACTTTCGGATATTTTGACACTTCATCAAAGTTTTCACTATGCTCATAAGGCAGGGTTATGGTGGCCCTGTTCACTATAGTCTGCGCAAGTTTTGCCTGAATGGCCGTATTCTGTTCTTCGGCATCCATATCTTCATATCCTTCGATATAGTCCTTTATGACCGCACGGATTTGATTCTCCAAAGCACTCTTTATTTTCTCGGCTCTGATGACCGGCTTGAGTCCGCTGCCTCCTTCCACCAGAATCTTGTCAGTCGCAATACCTGCCGGAGTCAGTTCTTCGCTGGTGCTGAAATTGAATACGTATTGGCCCGGAAGGGTTGAGGTCTCGCTGTCTATCATATTGGACAGGCCGGGGAGCAATACCAAAGTGGTGTCAATCGGTCCCCTGTCATCAAAGGTGGCTCTGTATCTCAGAAGGACGTAATTGCCTGTAAGATAATTGTTGTCGTCTGTCCCCACAGTCGCCTGGAACAGGTTTATGCGTCCGCTGCCCATAGGGCGTTCCGCCTTTATGATAATGCCCGGGAGCTGTTTTGCATATTCGTTCACATCTCCCAGTTTCATTCCCTTGAGCGCGTCCAGATATTTTTGCCCGAATTCCCTCTTCAATTCGAATACCAGGGAATCTCCGCCATTATATATAGGTATGCCTTCCGTAATGACTCCCGATGAGGTATCGTACATACGGAATTTCTGTCCGTCGTCTCCTATGTATTCCTCTCCGTCGAGTTTGCCGGAATAGATGATGTCATTATCGAGGGGCTTGAGCAGTTCATACACCTGAACTGCCTGAAGTATCCTCTCCTGCGAGTCCTCTCTGAACGAAAGCGTGTCCTTTGCGAGTGCGAAATGGAAGCCCGTGCAGACAGCATCTTCCGCCATTGAGAAAGTAAGTGTGTCCACAAGCGGGATTAGTGTGAAGGCCGAAACTCTTTCTCCCCAGCCGAAATCAGGGTCATAAATGCCTCCTATTGCCACTCTTTTGGAACTGTACCCTCCGAGTTCGTCTGACCTCTGCATTTCAATTTCGTCTATGTCGAAGGTGGCGGTTGCGATTTTCCATATATGGGATGAAGGAATGTAATCCTGTCCCAATGTCCCGTCTGTTTTGACGCAGGATGTGCCGACCGCGAGAACTGCAAACGCCACAGCGGCGGACAGTCTCCCTGTTTTGATAGAAAAAATCATCTTATAGATTGTCGTAAAAACTATTGTAATCGTCCATATAACTTCCGTTTGAGAGAGACTCTGCGTTGAACGGAAGTAAAGGTTTGCCTTCGGCGCTGCAGAATTTTACAAGCTCTTCGGGAATGTTTCCGTCCGCAAAGATAATTCCGTCCGAATAGCGGGCTGCAAGTTTCGCAAGGTTTATGCCTGACGGTTCATCAAGCAGGCTTATGTCTGCGTCCGTGATGTTGCCGAACTTGACTATTTCCTTCAGGTCGGCACTGAAATTGGCCTGAGGCGTGTCTCCATAGAATGACGTGATTACCTTGCTTCCCGAAAAAATAGGGTCGTCGATATAGGCTTTCTTGAGATATAGCGGGAGTATGTGGGAAATCCATCCGTGACAATGTATGATGTCCGGCACCCATCTCAATTTCTTCACCGTCTCAAGGACTCCCCTTGCGAAGAATACGGCCCTTTCGTCGTTGTCTTCGAAAAAAACGCCGTTTTCGTCCGTGTAGGTGCACTTGCGGTGGAAATAGTCTTCATTGTCAATGAAATATACCTGAAGTCTTGCGGCGGGGATTGAAGCCACCTTGATGACCAGCGGCCTGTCCACATCATTTATGATGATATTGATGCCGGAGAGCCTTATCACTTCGTGCAACTGGTTCTTCCTCTCGTTGATGCAGCCATAGCGCGGCATAAATGAACGGATTTCCTTCTTGCGCTCCTGAATACCCTGCGGGAGGTTTCTGCCTATGCGCGACATTTCGTTCTCCGGCAGATACGGATATATCTCGGAGTTGACGAAAAGGACTCTTTTGACGCTATTTCCCATAGTAAGTTTTAATTTTTACAAAACTCTACAAAGTTAATAAAAAGTTTTTACAAATTCACTAACTTTGCCCCTCGGGCCTGGTCTTGCCGCCCTTTGGCCCCATAATTTTCGGCTAAACGATATGATTTTGAACGACAATAAGATACTCCGCAAGCGTTATGTCAGGGCCTTCCTGTCTTCGGTCGCAAGCATTTCACTCGTGCTGTTTCTTGTCGGCATTGCAGCCACCCTGCTGGTGTCCGAGAAGCACATTGCGGATTATCTGAAGGAGAATATGCAGGTGAGCGTAATGATGAAACCTCAGGTCGGGGAATCGGCAGCTCTGAAATGCAAGAAGACTATTGACGGAATGGCTTTCACCAGGTCATCCTCCTACGTTTCCAAAGAACAGGGTGCCAAAGAGATGGCCAGTTTGCTGGGGGATGATTTCCTGGATGTTTTCGAGACCTCGCCCATTCCCATATCCGTAAATTTGAGATTGAAGGCGGAATATGTGTCCGCAGACTCCCTGGAGGTCGTGAAAACCCGTCTGGAGGGGCTGAAAGAAGTGTCTGAAGTTGTGTGTCAGCAGTCTCTCGTGGAGGCTTTGAATTCCAATCTGAACAAGATTTCACTTTTTCTTGCGGTGATTATCTCACTCCTTCTGTTCATATCTTTTGTGCTGATAAACAATACGGTGCGCTTGAGCGTATATGCCAGAAGATTCACCATACACACGATGAAAATGGTCGGTGCCACCAAGGCTTTCATCCGCCGTCCCTTTGTGTTCGAATCAATTTTCCAGGGTCTGTTCGCATCCTTCCTGGCTGTGATTTTCATACTGGGAGCCCTGGTTTTCCTCAAGGGACAGTTCCTTCAGCTTTTTTCGGTGTTCACCCCGGGGATGCTGGTGTGGGTGATTCTGATTGTGGTCGGTGCGGGCCTGCTGATATGCACTTTGAGCACTTGTGTGACGGTAAATAAACTCGTAGGTCTGGATAAGGCCGAACTTTACATATAGAAAAATGGCTAACGAAAAAAAGAAAGGTATGGCAATCACGTCCAGAGGGCTCAGAACCCTGCTGGCCGGTCTGCTGGTTATGATTTCAGGATACATTCTTATGTGCGGAGGCGCGAGTGATGACCCGCAGGTCTTCAGTTACGCAATCTTCGATTTCAGAAGGCTTGTGGCTGCGCCCCTGGTCATCCTGCTCGGACTGGTGATAGAAGTGATTGCAATAATGGGGTGGGGTATCCCGCGTCAAAAGAAATAGGTATGAATTGGTATGAAGGATTGCTGCTGGGGCTTGTACAGGGCCTGACCGAATTTCTTCCCGTAAGCAGCAGCGGGCATTTGCGCATCGGCAGGGAACTGCTGGGCATTGAGGCAGGAGGTGACATAGTTTTTGAAGTGGCCGTGCACGCCGCGACGGTTTTGAGCACCATAGTGGTCTTCCGCAAGCAGATTTGGGACATGCTTTGCTCACTTTTCGCCAAGGACGGTCTTTTCAGAAACATCAAATCTCCGTCCACCTTCAATGACGGTACGGACTATGTGCTCAAGATTCTCGTCTCTATGGTTCCGGTGTTCGTGGTGGGGATGTTCTTCAAGGATGCCGTGACTGCCCTCTTTGATTCCATCTATGTGGTTGCTGCGGCTCTTCTTCTTACTGCCGCCCTGCTCCTTCTGTCCGATTTCTCATCAAGGATTTTCAAGACTTCCAGAGCTCAGGAAGCCGCACCTGCGTCCCGCAACGGCATTTCCTGGTGGCAGGCTCTGGTAGTGGGCATAGGACAGGCGGTGGCTGTCATTCCGGGACTTTCCCGCTCGGGCACCACCATCGCAACAGGCCTGCTCTGTGGAGTCAAGCGGGATGTGGTGGCACAATTTTCCTTTCTTATGGTGCTGGTTCCAATTCTCGGTGAAGCCTTTCTGGATATAGTAGGCGGAGACTTCTCCGCATCCACGACAGGAGCAGTCCCGATTCTGGCAGGTTTCTGTTCGGCCTTCCTTTCCGGGCTGGTGGCTTGCCGCACAATGGTGGCACTCGTCAAGAAGACCCGTCTCGGCTGGTTCGCTCTATATTGCGCTTTGATGTCTGCGGCAATATTCATTTTTGCATAGCTTTCCTATGAAGGGCGGTTTGACTTTTTTTGTTGCAGACGTGCACCTGGGCTGTGACGTGCAGGATCCGGAAGGACGGGAGAGGCGCTTTGTCTCCTTTCTGGAATCCCTGCCGGAAAATACCGCCGCTTTATATATGTTGGGGGATATTTGGGATTTCTGGTACGAGTACAGGGACGTGGTGCCCCGGGGTTATGTCAAGGTGTTTGCAGCCCTTGTCAAACTGGTCGAAAGAGGAGTGGATGTGTTCTTTTTCCGTGGAAATCACGACCAGTGGACCTATTCCTATATCGAATCTATGGGTGTGAAGATTCTGGAGCAGCCTTGTGTGCGTGAGATTGACGGCCGGAGTTTCTGCCTCGGCCACGGGGATGGTCTTGGGCCTGTGCCTATGGGCTACAGAATACTTTCGGGAATATTCAAAAGCCGGGTCCTGCGAGCTTTGTTCAGCACTCTGCATCCCTGGATAGCATTCCGTTTCGGCAATAGCTGGTCACGGCGCAACCGTCTCAGACATAAGGGCGATTATGTTTTCAGGGGCAAGGATGAACCTCTTTACAAATTCGCTGAGGAATATTCCTCACGCAATGCCGTGGATTTTTTCATATTCGGACATTTCCACACCGATGTGAGCCTGAAACTGGACACGGGAGCACGTCTGGTGCTGGTGAGGGACTGGTTCAAATCTTCCCCTTATCTGCTCTGGGACGGGGAGTCCCTCACTCGTCTTGAGATGGGGCAGGCTTCCAGTTGAGATATTTTTCAGGAATCCTCACTACCGGAGGTTCTTTCCAGAAAAGGGAGTAGTAGAGGGCAGGGAAATCCCCCGCCTCCCATATTTTCACAAGTTCTTCCACCTGAATGTCATCACCTTCCGGGTCATAGTTCTTCTTCATATCGGAACCGAACATCTTGGCCACGCCTTGCCAGAATCCGGCAGTGATGACGCTCTTGTATTCCTTTATGATGGAGTATGACGTTTTTCCGGTTTCCCTGTCTATGAGTTTCATTATCAGCATTCCCTGAGTCACGGTCAGATTTCTCATCTGTCCTTCGAATACGCTGAAAAGTTCCTTCTGCAGCTGGTTGATATAATGGTCGCGCTTCAATCCGGTGAGATGCCCGGCGGCTATTATGCTGTCGGTGTCGTGGACCATTTTACGGGCAGCCAGGGCGTAGGGATAGGCTTTGCTGAAATTGTGCACAAGTTTGTAGTACCTGCGCCATTGTGTACCCTTCTGTTTCGGCAGTTTGGCGAAGATTCTGGCCGGCTTGATGGCATCGTAGAAAACCGTATCCCCGTTTTCCACTCCGAATTCCATCAGATGGTCCATAGGCGAGTACTTGTTCTGGGCGCAGATGGACTGGACTGCGGCGGAGAACATGAAGGCTGTCAGCAATAATATTTTAAGGCACTTTTTCATACGTCCTGCAAAGATATGCATTCCTTGTGAAAATATGTCTTCCCGGGCCGGTCCCGTGGCTTTTTCATGCTTGAGGAAATGAGAGTAGGGAGCTTCGTCAAAAAATGCAGGAACTTTTTTTTATCAATCTTTGTAATTGCCTGAAATTGCGTATTTTGAATATCTATAAACCGTGTCAAAAAGTTTGAAAAATTATGTAAAAATAGTTTGCAGTTCAGATTTTTTTTGTATCTTTGCAGTCCAAATTTCGGGGTGAAATACGCCTAAGATATTGATACTCAGGGATTTAGGGTTTTAGCTTGTATTTTTAATTCAAAAGTAATAAAGCGATGTTACAACCAAAGAAAACAAAATTTAGGAGGCAGCAGAAAGGCCGCATGAAAGGACTTGCCCAGAGAGGCAACCAGCTCGCGTTCGGATCTTTCGGCATCAAGACTCTCGAGAATTGTTGGCTTACAGGTCGTCAGATTGAGGCTGCCCGTCAGGCAGTGTCACGTTATATGAAGCGTGAAGGTAAAATCTGGATCAGGATCTTCCCAGACAAGCCATACACAAAGAAACCGGCCGAAGTCCGAATGGGTAAAGGTAAGGGTAATCCGGAAGGATTTGTTTGCCCTGTTACTCCGGGACGTATCCTCATCGAAGCCGAAGGAGTTCCAATGGAAATCGCGAGAGAGGCACTTCGCCTTGGCGCACAGAAACTTCCTGTAACCACGAAGTTCGTCGTTCGCCGCGACTATGTCGAATAATTTAATGGAGAAAAGATTATGAAAATCGCAGAAGTACGTGAAATGTCAGTTGCGGATCTTCGTGACCGCATTGCGCTCGAGAAGGCAAACCTTTCTTCTATGAAGATGAATCACGCCATCTCTCCATTAGAGGACACATCAAAAATCAGAAAGGCAAGGGTGGATATCGCCAGAATGATGTTCGTCCTCGCTGAAAAAGAGAAACAGAACTAAATTTGAATTCCTATGGAAAGAAATCTTCGTAAGGAAAGAATAGGTGTAGTGGTCAGCAACAAGATGGACAAATCCATCGTGGTTGCAGTCAAGACAAAGGAGATGCACCCGATGTACGGCAAGTTCGTCAAGAAGACCACCAAGTTCGTAGCTCACGACGAAAAGAACGAATGCAGCATAGGCGATACAGTCCGCATTATGGAGACCCGTCACCTGAGCAAGACAAAGAACTGGAGATTAGTTGAAATCGTAGAAAAAGTTAAATAGCAATGATACAGCAGGAATCACGTTTACAGGTGGCTGACAACAGCGGTGCAAAGGAAGTTCTCTGCATCCGCGTGCTCGGAGGTACCCGCCACCGTTATGCAAAAGTAGGCGACAAGATCGTTGTTGCAGTCAAGTCTGCCATCCCGGGTGGTGACACCAAGAAGGGATCGGTATCCAAGGCTGTCGTAGTGCGTACAAAGAAGGAAATCCGTCGTCCGGACGGCTCCTACATCCGTTTCGACGACAATGCCTGCGTGCTTCTCAACAACCAGGGTGAGGTTCGTGGAACCCGTATTTTCGGCCCTGTTGCAAGAGAGCTTCGCGAAAATTTCATGAAAATCGTTTCACTGGCACCGGAGGTCCTCTAATTTTGAATTTGTTATGAATAGAATTAAAAAAGGTGACACCGTTTATGTAAATGCCGGTAACGATAAAGGCAAGACCGGCAAGGTGCTCGAAGTGATCACGGCAAAGAACCGTGCCATCGTAGAGGGCGTCAATATGGTTTCAAAGCACACCAAACCAAATGCAAAGAATCCTCAGGGAGGAATTGTTAAACAGGAAGCTGGAATCCACATTTCCAATCTTCAGCTCATCGACCCTGCAAAGGGCGGCCCTACAAGGGTTGGCTTCAAAATCAAGGAAGACGGCAAGAAGGTGAGAGTTTCCAAAAAATCAGGTGAGGAGATTAAGTAATGGCAAAGAAACAGGCAGCAGCTGCTCCGGCAGCACAGACAACTCCTGCAGGATATGTACCTGCACTCAAGAAACTCTATAGGGAAGAGATTATCGCCAAGCTTCAGAAGCAGTTCGGTTATTCTACAGTGATGCAGGTTCCGAAGCTCGTGAAGATTACCATCAACGAGGGTATCGGTGACGCAACCGGTGACAAGAAGCTCGTTGACGTGGCTCAGCAGGAACTTTCGTTAATCACCGGACAGAAGGCAGTTGTGACTACTTCAAGGAAGGATATTTCCAACTTCAAGCTCCGTAAGGGTATGCCGATTGGAACAAAGGTCACTCTCCGCGATGTGAAGATGTACGAGTTCCTCGAGAGACTTATCCGTATTTCCCTCCCTCGTATCCGTGACTTCAACGGTATTTCAGAGAAGATGGACGGCAAGGGTAACTACACTCTCGGTATCAAGGAGCAGATTATCTTCCCTGAAATCGACATCGACAAGATTACCAAGATTCTCGGAATGGAGATCACTTTCGTGACAACGGCCAAGACTGACGAAGAGGCTTATGCACTTCTTTCAGCATTCGGTCTTCCTTTCAAGAAAAACAAATAAACATCTGAAGATATGGCAAAAGAATCAATGAAAGCCCGCGAAGTAAAACGCGCGAAATTGGTTGCTAAATACGCCGCAAAGAGGCAGGCGCTCAAAGAGGCCGGAGATTGGGCAGCACTCGACAAGCTCCCTAAGAACTCAAGCCCTTGCCGCATGCACAACCGCTGCTCTCTCACCGGAAGACCGAAGGGTTATATGAGGATGTTCGGCATCAGCCGTATCCAGTTCCGTGAGATGGCCAGCAAGGGTCTCATCCCGGGCGTAAGAAAGGCAAGCTGGTAATCGGAACTTACTTATTACATTATATTATTAACAATCGGATATCGGGCGCCCAAACGGCGTCGCAATCCACAAAAAAGGATTAAAAAATGACTGATCCAATTGCAGATTATCTTACAAGGGTCCGCAATGCCTATGCAGTAGGCAAGAAGATTGTCGAGGTTCCGTCTTCCAAGATGAAACTCGCAATCACCAAGATCCTTTGCGAGAAAGGTTACATCCTCAGCTACAAGGTAGTTGAAGGCACTCCTTTCAACACAATCAAAATTGCTCTGAAGTACCATCCTCAGACCAAGACCGCAGCCGTTAAGTGCATAGAGCGCATTTCAAGGCCGGGTCTCAGAAAGTATGTGGATGTTGAGAACCTTCCACGTGTCCTGAACGGACTCGGAATCGCGATTATTTCCACTTCAAAGGGAATCATCACCGACAAAGAGGCTAAGGACCTGAACGTTGGAGGCGAGGTACTGTGCTATGTTTATTAATCTAAAAACTATCGAATAATGTCAAGAATTGGTAAATTGCCTGTAAACCTTCCAGCCGGTGTGACCGTAGAGGTTGCTGCCGGAAACGTGGTGAAGGTTAAAGGACCTCTCGGACAGCTGAGTCAGAAAGTTGACGCAGACATCACTGTTGCCGTTGAGGACAATGTTGTTAAATTGACTCGTCCGACAGATCTTCCTCGTCACCGTTCTCTTCACGGTCTTTACCGTGCGCTCATCCACAATATGGTGGTAGGTGTTTCAGAAGGATATACTGTTAAGCAGGAACTTGTCGGTGTCGGTTACCGTGTGGACGTAGCGGGCCAGATGCTCGTTTTCGCACTCGGTTTCTCACACGAGATTCATATGATGCTTCCGGTCGAAATCAAGGCTGAGGCTGAACCTGTTAAGAAGGGTGCCAATCCGGTGCTCGTTCTCAAGAGCTGCGACAAACAGCTTCTCGGACAGGTTGCTGCGAAAATCCGCTCATTCCGCAAGCCTGAACCATACAAGGGTAAGGGTATCAAGTTCGTAGGCGAGACACTTCGTCGCAAGGCAGGTAAGTCAGCAGGCGCTAAATAATGGAGGACTAAGTTATGGCATTGAATAAAATTGAAAGAAGAAAGAGAATTCACTACCGTATCCGCAAGGTCGTCAATGGTACTGCTGAAAGGCCTCGTCTTGTTGTGTTCAGAAGCAACAAGCAGATCTACGCACAGGTTATCGATGACCTCAAAGGTGTAACTCTTGCAGCCGCTGCATCAAACGACAAGGAACTTATCGTGGATTGCAAGGGCAAGACTGGAGTTGAGGCTGCAGCACTCGTAGGCAAGAAGATTGCCGAGCGTGCGCTTGCCAAGGGTATCACCACCATCTCATTTGACCGTGGCGGTTATCTCTATCACGGTAGGGTTAAAAGTTTGGCAGATGGCGCCCGTGAAGGCGGCCTCGTATTCTAAAAAGTAAAGACTATGGCAAATACAAATGTTAAGAAAGTAAAGACATCTGACCTTGAGCTCAAGGACAGACTCGTTGCCATCCAGAGAGTAACCAAGGTTACCAAGGGTGGTCGTCACTTCAGCTTTGCAGCCATTGTTGTAGTTGGTGACGAGAACGGCGTTGTAGGTTATGGTCTTGGCAAAGCCAACGAGGTCACCACTGCAATTTCAAAGGGCGTGGAAGATGCAAAGAAGAACCTTGTGAAGGTTCCGGTTCTCAACCACACTATTCCTCACGAGCAGGAAGCCAAGTTCGGCGGTGCGCGTGTGTTTATGAAACCTGCAGCTCCAGGTACCGGAGTAAAGGCCGGTGGTGCGATGCGTGTAGTTTTCGAGTCAGTGGGCATCCACAACGTGCTTGCGAAGTCAAAGGGTTCATCCAACCCTCACAACCTCGTGAAGGCAACAGTTGCAGCTCTCACTGAGATGCGTGACGCCTACACTGTAGCGGGTCTCCGCGGTATTCCGATGAGTAGAGTATTTAAAGGTTAAGGAGGCTCACAATTATGGCAAAAGTAAAAATCACCCAGATCAAGAGCAGAAGTGGAGCCACCAAGAGGCAGATCGCAAATCTTGCTTCTCTCGGAATCCACAGAATCCACCAGAGTGTAGAAGTCGAGCTCAACCCTGTAAGCAAGGGTATGATCGAGAAAGTTCAGCACCTGGTAACTGTTGAAGAAGTAAAATAAGGAGGGACAGAATATGAAATTGAACAATTTGACACCTGCAGCAGGTTCCAGGGGCAGGGAGAAAAGAATCGGACGCGGCGAAGGCTCAGGACACGGTGGAACATCTACCCGTGGACACAAGGGAGCACAGGCTCGTTCCGGTTACTCACGCAAAACTGGATTCGAAGGCGGTCAGATGCCTATTCAGAGACGTCTTCCGAAATTCGGCTTCACCAATCCTAACCGTGTGGAGTACAAGGCTATCAACGTTGATGTGCTCGAGCTCATCGCAACTGAGAACAACCTCAGCGTGATTACTCTCGAGGCAATCCGTGAGGCAGGCTACGCCGGAAGGAACGACCTTGTGAAGATTCTCGGCAACGGCACTCTCACTAAGGCTGTTGAAGTGACTGCAAACGCATTTTCAAAATCCGCCATTGCAAAAATTGAAGCAGCAGGCGGAAAAGCTAATACTCTGAAATAATGAAGAAGTTCATTCAGACAATCAAGAATATCTTCAAGATTGAGGAGCTCAGGAACAGGATAGGTTACACTCTCCTTCTCCTGCTGGTCTATCGTCTCGGAAGCTTCATAGTGCTTCCGGGCATAGACGCTTCCCAGCTTGCCAATATGCAGGACTTCGCTCAGGAGGGTCTCGTAGGCCTTCTTGATATGTTCTCCGGCGGAGCTTTCGGAAACGCTTCAATCTTTGCGCTGGGTGTGATGCCGTACATCTCGGCTTCCATCGTCATCCAGCTTCTTGGTGTTTTCGTACCTTACTTCCGCAAGTTGCAGATGGAGGGCGAAAGCGGACACCGGAAGATGAATCAGTACACCAGATATCTGACCATACTGATTCTCTGCATCCAGGGTCCTGCCTATATGGCTGCTTTGCACCAGCAGGTTCCTGCGAGTGCGTTCGTGGCAGTCAACCAGCTCGGCTGGTCAAACTTCTGGTTCAACCTTGTTTCCACACTCATCCTCATCGGAGGTACGATGTTCGTGATGTGGCTCGGCGAAAGAATCACTGACCGCGGAATAGGAAACGGCATTTCCCTCATCATTATGGTGGGTATCATTGCACGTCTTCCTTTCGCCCTCACCGCAGAGGTCACCGCAAAGCTTGGAACTTCCTCAGTCGGAGGAGCAGTTCTGCTCATATTCGAGTTGGTGGTGCTTTTCTTCGTGTTCATCGCAGCAATCGCCCTCGTGCAGGCTGTCAGGAAAGTTCCCGTACAGTATGCCAAGAGGGTTGTGGGCAACAAGCAGTACGGTGGAGTACGCCAGTACATACCTATGAAGATCAATGCAGCCGGCGTGATGCCTATCATCTTCGCACAGGCTCTTATGCTCTTCCCTCTCATTTTCTCCCGCTTCGATGCGACCAGAGGAATTGCCGCTGCATTCAGTGACTACACTGGAGTATGGTACAATCTGGTCTTCGCTCTTCTTGTCATCGCTTTCACATTCTTCTATACTGCCGTCACCGTCAATCCGGGTATGATGGCTGAAGATATGCGCAAGAACGGCGGATTCATCCCGGGAGTGAAGCCGGGAAAGAAAACCGTTGAGTATCTTGACTCCATTATGTCAAGAGTGACTCTTCCGGGTTCATTCTTCCTTGCCTTCATCGCAATTCTCCCGGCATTTGCAATCCTGCTCGGAGTCAACAACAAGTTCGCGAGCTTCTATGGAGGTACATCCCTTCTGATTCTCGTGGGAGTTGTGCTTGACACCCTCCAGCAGATTGAAAGCTATCTTTTGATGCGTCATTATGACGGACTGATGAAGACCGGTCGTCTGAAAGGACGTTCAGGTATGTAAACTTGATTTAAGTCGAAGAAGATGGTAGCACCGAAAACAGAAGAGGAAATACTGCTGATGAAGGAAAACGGGATACTCGTTTCCCGTACGTTGGCAGAGGTCGGAAAGATCATCGCCCCGGGTGTGACAACACTGGAGTTGAACAGGGTGGCTGAGACTTTCATCCGCGACCACGGCGCAGTGCCGAGTTTCCTCGGATATGACGGTTTTCCGGCAGCGCTCTGCATCTCTGTAAACGATGTCGTGGTTCACGGTTTTCCGTCAGACTACGTCCTCAAGGATGGAGACATCGTTTCAGTGGATTGCGGAACCTACTACAAGGGTTACAATGGCGACTCTGCATACACTTTCGCTGTCGGCGAGGTGGATCCTGAGACTGCCAGACTCCTTGAAGTGACCAAAGCTTCCCTCTACGAGGGCATTGCGGCGGCTGTTGACGGAAACAGGGTTGGTGACATCGGACACGCGGTACAATCGTATGCCGAATCATTCGGATTTTCAGTTGTCCGTGAGCTGGAAGGCCACGGTATAGGAACCAGGATGCACGAAGCCCCGGGAGTTCCCAATTACGGGAGAAAGGGCCAGGGTCCAAAGCTCCGCAACGGAATGACTATCTGCATAGAACCTATGATCAATGCCGGATCCAAAAGTGTGTACTTGGACAAGAACGGCTGGGCTGTAAGGACAGCTGATCATAAGAATGCAGCACACTTCGAGCTTACGGTTGTTGTCCGTAAAGGCCACGCTGAGCAACTTTCGACCTTTGATTTTATCGAGTGTTAGTTTTTGTAAATTTTAATGTGATATTTTATGCCGAAACAATCAGCAATTGAACAGGAAGGCGTTATCATTGAGACTCTGCCGAATGCTATGTTCAAGGTCGAGCTTGAGAATGGTCACGTCATCATCGCCCACATTTCCGGAAAGATGAGGATGAACTACATCAAGATTCTGCCCGGGGACAAGGTCAGGGTTGAAATGTCACCTTATGATTTGTCAAAAGGAAGAATTTCTTTCAGATATAAATAAAAGCTTTAGTTATGAAAGTTAAAACATCCATAAAGAAGCGCAGCGAGGACTGCAAGATCGTAAAGCGCAAAGGCCGTCTCTACGTGATTTGCAAGAAGAACCCTAAGTTCAAGATGCGCCAGGGATAATCACTGATTTGTTAACAATTTAAGTATAGATAGTTATGGCAAGAATAGCCGGTGTTGATTTACCTAACAACAAAAGGGGAGAGATAGGACTTACCTATATCTTCGGAATCGGCCGAAGCTCAGCAAGGAAAATTCTTTCTGAGTTGGACATCGATTATAACATCAAGTGCGGTGATTGGAACGATGAGCAGATTGCGGGCATCCGCAGCGTCATCGCCAACGAGTACAAAATCGAGGGAGAACTCCGTTCAACCATCCAGATGAACATCAAGCGTCTTATGGATATCGGTTGCTACAGGGGAATCCGTCACCGTCTCGGTCTCCCTGTTCGCGGACAGAGCACCAAGAACAACGCCCGTACGAGAAAGGGTAAGAAGAAAACCGTTGCAAACAAGAAGAAGGCAACCAAATAGTCGATGAATTATGGCAAAGAAAACAACAACAACAAAAAAGAGAGTTGTCAAGGTTGACGCTTGTGGCGAGGCTCATATTTCATCAACCTTCAACAACGTTATCATTTCCCTGACCAACAGCCAGGGCCAGGTTATCAGCTGGTCATCTGCAGGAAAGAGCGGTTTCAGGGGATCAAAAAAGAACACTCCTTATGCAGCTCAGGTTGCAGCCGAGGATTGTGCAAAGACTGCCTATGACCTCGGACTTCGCAAGGTCAAGGCTTATGTGAAAGGTCCGGGAGCGGGACGTGAGTCAGCTATCAGGACTATCCACGGTGCCGGAATTGAGGTAACCGAGATTATCGACGTTACTCCTATGCCGCACAACGGATGTCGTCCTAAGGGCCATCGTAAAGTTTAATTTTAGTCAGTTTACAATCTAAAGGAGAATTACTATGGCAAGATATATTGGACCAAGCACCAAAATTGCACGTAAATTCGGCGAGCCGATCTTCGGAACTGATAAGGATTTCGAAAAGAGAAACTTCCCTCCGGGACAGCACGGTCTCGCAAGCAAGAGAAAGAAAAAATCAGAGTACGGTACCCAGCTCAAGGAGAAGCAGAAAGTAAAGTACACATACGGACTTCTTGAAAGACAGTTCCGCAACCTTTACGAGAAGGCTTCCAGAATGAAGGGTCAGAAGGGTGAGAATCTTATCTTCCTTCTTGAATCCCGTCTGGACAACATCGTTTACCGTCTTGGCATCGCCCCTACAAGGGCAGCTGCACGTCAGCTCGTAACACACTGCCACATCAAGCTCAACGGCGAGGTTTGCAACATTCCTTCCGCTATCGTAAAGCCTGGCGATGTGATTTCTGTAAGGGAAAGGTCAAGGAGCCTTGAGGTTATTACAAGGAGCGCAGCTTCCGCAGCCAGATATTCCTGGCTCGAGTTTGACCCGAAGACTCTCACAGGCAAATACCTCAACGTTCCTGTACGCGAGGAAATCCCTGAGACAATCAACGAGCAGCTCATCGTCGAGTTGTACTCTAAGTAATCTTTAAACACCAGAAGCATTATGGCAATCTTAGCATTTCAGAAACCGGACAAGGTGATTATGCTTGAAGGTACCGATACCGTCGGACGCTTCGAGTTCAGGCCATTGGAGCCTGGCTACGGACAGACCATCGGTAACGCCCTCAGACGTATCCTCCTGTCTTCATTAGAGGGTTTTGCTATCAACTCAATCAAAATTTCAGGTGTAAACCAGGAATTCGCCACCATTCCGGGTGTGGTTGAGGGAATGCAGGACATCATCCTCAACCTCAAGCAGGTTCGTTTCAAGAGGATGGTTGAGACTGTGGATTCCGAGGTAGCAAACATTGTCATCAGCGGCAAACAAGAATTCACCGCTGAGGAAATCTCAAAGGGATTGTCTTCTTTCACGGTGTTGAATCCGGACCTCCACATCTGCACTCTCGAGCCATCAGTGAAACTCGAAATCTCTCTGACGGTTTCCAAGGGTCGTGGATTTGTGCCGGCTGACGACAACAGGGATGAGAATGCTCCTATCGGCACCATTCCGGTGGATGCAATCTACACCCCTATCCGCAACGTCAACTGGACGGTGGAGAACTGGCGTGTCGAGCAGAAGACCGACTATGAGAAGTTGAACCTCGAAATCACCACAGACGGTTCAATCACTCCTAATGTAGCTCTGCAGGAAGCTGCCAGCATCCTCATCTATCATTTCAAGCTGTTCACAGACGACAAGAAGCTTGCTCTCGAGAGCACAGTGGAATCCGATGCAAAAGAGCTTGACGAGGAGTCACTCCATATGAGACATCTTCTTCTGACAAAGCTCTCCGATATGGGTCTTTCAGTCAGGGCTTACAACTGCCTCAAGGCTGCCGACATCGACACCTTCGCAGACCTCGTAAGCTATTCAAGGGCAGAGCTGATGAAGTTCAGAAACTTCGGAAGGAAGTCCCTCAATGAAATCGACCTTCTCGTGGAGAAGATGAAGTTGTCATTCGGTATGGATGTCACCAAGTATAATATTGAACCAAAGAAAAAGAACCTATAAAGTATGAGACACAATAAGGCAATCAATCACCTTGGTCGCAAGAGCGGACACCGCAAGGCACTCCTCGCCAATATGGCTACGTCTCTGATTCTCAACAAGAGAATCCAGACCACTGTAGCAAAGGCAAAGGCTCTGCAGTCTTACGTTGAACCTCTCATCACCAAGTCCAAGGACGACTCAACTGCTTCCCGCCGTACAGTTTTCAGCTACCTGAAGAGCAAGGAGGCTGTTGCAGAGCTCTTCCGCACTGTTGCTCCTAAGATTTCAGAGCGTCCGGGCGGATACACCAGAGTACTCAAGACAGGATTCCGTCAAGGCGACGGTGCAGATATGGCACTTATCGAGCTCGTTGACTTCAATGAGGCAGCTCTCGCTTCAACTGTGAAGAAAGAGGCCAAGAAATCAACCCGCCGTAGCCGTGCAAAGAAGGCTGAAGCTGCTCCCGCAGCTGAAGCACCGGCAACCGAGGCCCCTGCAACCGAAGCAGCAGCAGAATAATTCTGCCGCCAATACAATCAAACAGGCCGACTGGAATTCCAGCCGGCCTGTTCGTTGTTCCCGGCGTGATGTCCGGGAATCATATTCGGGAATCTGTCAAAGGTTGTCCTTCTCGATGTCCTTGAAGTACTTGTAAGTATTGACTTTGAGTTCGCCGACAGCAAGTTCGTCAGCCACGATGATGCCGTGCTGATGAGCCTGGAGGGCAGAAAGCGTGCAAGAATGCGAGTAGGCTCCTTCAATTGCGTTCTTCAAGGCAGTTGCCTTCTTGTGTCCGAAAGCAAGCACAAGCACCTCTTTCGCATCCATAACCGTACCCACACCCACTGTGAGTGCAGTTGTCGGAACCTGTGAAAGGTCTCCGTCAAAGAAGCGGGAGTTGACGAGAATAGTGTCGTAAGTCAGGCTCTTCACCCTTGTGCGCGAAACAAGGGATGAGAAAGGCTCATTGAAAGCCAGGTGACCGTCTTCGCCCACACCGCCCATAAACAGGTCGATTCCTCCGGCAGCCTTGATTCTCTCCTCGTAGGCTGCACACTCGGCAGCGAGGTCAGGAGCATTCCCGTTGAGGATGTTGATATTCTCCTTCGGAACATCCACGTGGTCGAAGAAGTTGCGCGCCATAAAGCTGTGGTAGCTTTCCGGGTGGTTCTCCGGCAGACCTACATATTCGTCCATATTGAAGGTAATGACATTCTTGAAGGAAACCTCACCGGCTTTGTACAGGCGAATCAGTTCCTTGTATGTTCCGACAGGGGTCCCTCCGGTCGGAAGACCGAGAACGAAAGGCTTGTCGGTAACAGCAGCCTTGGCCTTGATGCGTGAAACGATGTAATTCGCAGCCCAGACTGATCCTTCCTGCGCATTCGGTTCAATGATTACTCTCATTATTCAAATATTTTGGGTTAATAATTCTTTTCGGGACAGTCGCATTCTAAAACAGGCGCACGAACACCTCAATTGCCTGATATTCAGCCATACCGAGTTCGTCATAAAGGCGTGCGGTATTCTGTGTCCTCTCTTCGGCCCTCTGCCAGAACTCGCGCGGGTCTTCTCCCGGGAACGGCACTATGTCCTTCTGTGAGAGGTGGCGGTAGATGGCGTGGCGTTTCTTGATCACCTCGTCAGGGCTGAGCGGAACTGCCATATCCACCTTTCCGAGTTCCCATTCCATCCAGGCACCTCTGTACAGCCACACGTGGCATTCTTTGAGCCAAGCCTCATCTTTGAGCTGGTTCAGGGCTTCAAGCACGGCTTCAGTGCAGACTCTGTGTGTTCCGTGAGGGTCTGCAAGGTCACCTGCAAGGTAAATCTGATGAGGCTGAACCTTCTGGAGCAGGTCTATGATTATGTCTATGTCCGCCTGGGTGCGCTCTCCCTTCTTTATGCCGCCTGTCTCATAGAAAGGCAGGTTGAGGAAGTGTGCGTTGGTGTCTGCATTCAGGCCGAATGACCTCACTGCAGAACGGGCCTCGGACCTTCTGATGGCACCCTTGAGTTCAAGCAGGGCGCGCGGTTCAGGTTCACCCGGTTTCTTGGAAGCCACAATTGCCTTGACTTTTTCAAAATCATCCCCATAGCCGAGCTCGTGGATGGCATCCATATGCTGGAGTACCACATCGTCGTGCACGGCCACATTTCCCGAAGTCTCGTAAGCCACGTGCACATCGTGTCCCTGCTCTACCAGACGGATGAATGTACCTCCCATAGAAATCACATCATCGTCAGGGTGAGGTGAGAAAATCACGACTCTCTTCGGGAATGGTGATGAAGGCACAGGTCTGGTGCTGTCATCAGCATTCGGCTTTCCTCCCGGCCAACCTGAAATAGTATGCTGGAAGTCGTTGAATACGTTTATGTTGATTTTGTCATAAGGTCCGTGTTTCTCAAGCAGTTCCCCGAGTCCGTTGGAGAGATAGTCGCCCTGGGTGAGCTTGAGTATAGGCTTGTGCACCTGTTCGCAGAGCCATACCACAGCCTTTCTGATGAACTTCGGTGTCCATTCGCAAGGACCCACGAGCCACGGAGCCACATTTCTTGTGAGCAGGCTGGCTGAATTGTCGTCCACATAGAAGGAAATGTTGCCGTGCTTCTGGAGCAGAGATGCCGGGCACGAACTTGAAATCTCACCCTCAACTATATCCTTGACCACCTGGGCCTTGTCTTCACCCCAGGCAAGGAGATAGATTTTCTTGGCGCTGAGCATAGTGGAAATGCCCATAGCAATGGCACTGTTCGGAGTCATCTCCACCTTGCCTGCGAAATTCTTCGCCTGTCTCTTTCTGGAAGGATAGGACAGAAGCACGGTCCTGGTGCGGCTGAGTTCCGATGCACCGTGCTCATTGAATCCGATTTGTCCCTTTTCTCCCACACCCATTATGAGCAGGTCGAGATTTGAGGCAATCTGGTCGTACTTTGCGCAGAAATCCGAAACATAGGAACTGTCCTTCAACTCATCTATGCGCGGGATGTGTACGGCCTCCGGCTTGATGTCCACTTTGTCTATGAGTTCCTCGAAGAGTCGGCGGTTGCGGCTGTGTGAATAGGCCGGAGCAGGATAATATTCATCGATGCTGTAAATCTCGACCCTGTTGAATGAAACCGCACCCTCCTGATGGAGTTTTGCAAGTTCGCGATAGAGGCTGACAGGAGTGGAACCGGTGGACAGTCCCAGTCGGAAGATGCCGTCTGAAGCCTTTATGGAAGAAACGATTTTGTCTGCAAGACATTTGCTTGCAATTTCCTCGTCTTCGTAAATATGAGCGGGGATATGCTCAAATGTGTGCTTGATACCGTTAGGCAATCCCTCTTCTATGAGACCGCCATCTTTTGGTAATGTGAATTTCTTCATTGCTTATCTGTTTAGTGTTGAATGGTATGCGCGTTTGTTCCCCATTGATGGGATGGACATAAGCATACAAAGGTAATCAATTTAAGCGTTGAAATGATACCGAAAGGCAAAATTATTTCGAATAAGAGCAAAAATGGAGGTATTCGTCAGAAATTGCTATCTTTGCAAGTAATGCGAAACGATATGAAACAAGACAATATATTTGAAGAACTTTCAGGCAAGGAATACGAGCACGGCTTCGTGACAGATGTGGACCAGGAATTCATCCCGAAGGGCTTGAACGAGGACATTATCCGTCTGATTTCGGCCAAGAAAGAGGAGCCTCAGTGGTTGCTGGATTTCCGTCTGGACGCCTTCCGCAAATGGCAGAAGATGACCGTCCCGACCTGGGGGCATCTGGATATACCCGAGATTGATTTTCAGGACATAATATATTATGCGGCACCGAAAAAGGAGTCAGACCGTCCGAAAGAAATAGACCCGGAACTCGAAAAGACTTTCGACAAACTGGGCATTCCTCTGGACGAAAGGGCGGCCCTTGCCGGTGTGGCTGTGGACGCGGTCTTCGATTCCGTCTCCGTGGCCACGACTTTCAGGGCTGCGCTCGCTGAAAAGGGCATAATCTTCTGCTCATTCTCGGAGGCGGTGAAGGAACATCCCGATCTGGTGAGAAAATATCTCGCCACCGTGGTGCCTTCGGGTGACAATTTCTATTCGGCTCTCAATTCCGCAGTATTCAGCGACGGGTCGTTCTGCTACATTCCCAAGGGTGTGCGTTGTCCTATGGAACTGTCCAGCTATTTCCGCATCAATGCCAAGGGAACGGGGCAGTTCGAGCGCACTCTCATAGTGGCGGATGAAGGTTCCTATGTGAGTTATATGGAAGGCTGCACAGCCCCGATGCGTGACGAGAACCAGCTTCACGCGGCGGTGGTGGAAATCATTGTCGAAAAGGATGCCGACGTGCGCTACTCTACGGTCCAGAACTGGTATCCGGGAGATGCACAGGGGCGGGGAGGCATATTCAACTTCGTGACCAAGAGAGGAATATGCAAGGGCAGCGGCAGCCATTTGTCCTGGACTCAGGTCGAGACCGGTTCCGCAATCACCTGGAAATACCCTTCCACCATACTCAAGGGCGACAATTCCTCCTCGGAGTTCTATTCCGTGGCCGTAACCAACAACCGTCAGCAGGCGGACACCGGCACCAAAATGATACACATAGGCCGCAATACCCGCAGCCGCATAGTCAGCAAAGGTATATCCGCAGGACATAGCCAGAACAGTTACAGGGGTCTTGTGAAAATGCTCCCGGGGGCAGAAAACGCCCGCAACTACTCCCAATGCGACAGCCTGCTCATAGGCTCGGATTGCGGAGCGCATACATTTCCCGACATACAGAATTCCAATCCGACAGCAATTGTGGAACACGAGGCCACAACCTCCAAAATCAGTGAGGATCAGCTCTTCTATTGCAACCAGAGAGGCATTTCCGGAGAGGATGCGGTCGGACTCATAGTGAACGGCTATGCGAAGGAGGTTCTGGCCCGGCTTCCTATGGAATTTGCAGTGGAGGCTCGTAAACTGCTTTCGGTATCTCTCGAAGGTTCAATAGGTTAATATTATGGATTGGCTCAATTATACATTATTTACCATAGGTTCCGACACTCCGGTGTTGCTCATAGACCTGCTGACTTCCGTTCTCGGGCTCACCTGTGTCTTTCTCGCCGGAAGGAACAGCAAATACAATTTCTGGGTGGGATATCTCTATACCATAGGACTCACCCTTATGTTCTTCAACAAACATCTTTACGCTTCCCTTCTGCTTCAGCCCCTGTCCCTGGGAATCAACGTTCTCGGGCATTACCGCTGGTCTCATCCCCGCAAGGGTGAAGAAGTGAAGGGCAAGACTGACGAATTGAAGGTGACTATGCTCGGCTGGAAGTCAAGAGCCGCTCTTCTTGTGCTGGTCCCTCTTTTCGCCGTGCTGTGGGGATGGCTGCTGATCAAACTCGGAAGGGACTGGTGTCCGGGCTATTTTTCTCCTGACCCCATACCTTATCTGGATGCTCTGGTGACCGTGCTCATATTGACGGCCCAGCTGCTTTCGGCATTGAAGAAATGGGAGTGCTGGATACTCTGGCTCTTCGTGAACATAGCCCAGGTGACTATGCATCTGATGGTGGGACACGTGTTTATGCCTATAGTATGCGCACTGTACCTCATCAATGGAATCGTGTCCCTGGTGGGCTGGATGAAACTTTACAGAAATGAAAAACAATAGGCTTATGGCAAACGATATCATACTGAAAATCAGTGGTCTGCACGCAGGAATAGAAGGAAAGGAAATCCTGCGTGGAATCGACCTCGAAATACGCAAAGGTGAAATTCACGCCTTTATGGGGCCCAACGGTGCCGGAAAGAGTACCCTGAGCTCGGTGCTCGCAGGCAAGCCTCAATACACCGTGACATCCGGAAGCATCGAATACCTGGGGCAGGACCTGCTCGCGATGTCTCCGGAGGAGCGTTCTGTGGCGGGCATATTTATGTCCTTCCAATATCCTGTGGAGATTCCGGGAGTTTCAATCACCAATTTTATGAAGTCGGCAGTCAATGCTCACCGCCACGCAAAAGGGCAGGAGGAACTCAAGGCCGGGGAATTCCTGAAACTGATGAAGGAGAAGATGGCTTTCGTACAGATGAAACCTGAATTCTCCAAAAGGGAAGTCAATGTGGGCTTTTCCGGAGGAGAAAAAAAGCGCAACGAAATCTTCCAGATGGCTATGCTGGATCCGGTGCTGTCAATCCTGGACGAGACCGACAGCGGGCTGGATGTGGATGCCCTCAGGATAGTGGCAAACGGAGTGAATGCCCTGCACACCCCTGAAAAGGCTTCAATCATCATCACTCACTACCAAAGACTTCTGGAGTATATAGTGCCGGACATAGTGCACGTGCTTAAGGAAGGACGCATAGTCAAGACAGGAGGTAGGGAGTTGGTGAACCTTATCGAGGAGAACGGCTATGACGGACTTTAGAATATATTTTGCCGGCAGGGACGATATTCCGGGTGAATTCATCCTCGGCCGGGACGAGAAACTGGACCTGCTTCTGGTGGCCTTGCCCGGGGTGAGTTGCAGCATTGCTCTGCACATAACTCTGGAAGGTGAGGGGGCAGAGGTAAACTTGGGCGGGATTTATCTGTGCCCGGGGAATGAGCGTCTGGACATATCCGTGACTATGGAACATAAAGTCGGGGGCTGCATCTCCAGTCAGGACTTCAAGGGCATAGTGGGAGGTACGGCACAGGTGGGCTTCTACGGAAGGATTGTGGTTGCTCACGATGCTCAGAAAACCGAGGCTTATCAGGCTGACCACAATATCCTGCTCACAGACACGGCCAAAGTCACCACCCGTCCCCAGTTGGAAATTTATGCGGATGACGTGAAATGTTCACACGGGGCCACGGTGGGCAAACTCGACGAAGATGCGCAGTTCTATATGAGGTCCAGAGGAATTCCGGAGGCCGAAGCAAGATTCCTGCAGATGGTTTCTTTCCTCTCTCCTGTGCTGGCTATGATTCCGGATGAGACACGCCGTTCGGAATTGTCGGAACAGTTGGAAACGGCGGTACGTTCTGTTTTGTAATTTTTTCTAAGCTGAGAAGGCTATGATTTCCTACCCTAATGTCAAAATCAACCTGGGGCTGAATGTCCTGCGCAAGCGTCCCGACGGCTTTCACGACCTTGAAACCGTGTTTGTGCCTTATTTCGGACTTTCTGATGTCCTGGAAATAGTGCCTTCTGACAGGTTCAGCATAGACATTTTTTCCGAAACACCGGGGATACCGGACTGGAACCCGATGTCGGATCTGTGTGCAAAGGCCTGGAGGCTTATGGCTGAGCGCTACGGGATAGGTCCTGTGCGTATCAGTCTTGAAAAACGCAATCCCGTAGGTGCAGGGCTTGGCGGAGGTTCTTCGGACGCAGCTTTCACTCTCCGTATGCTGAACGACCTTTTTTCTCTGGGGCTCTCCGTAGCGGAACTCTGCTCCCTCGCCTCGGAACTTGGCAGCGACTGTGCCTTCTTCATCCACAACCGTCCTATGTTCGGGGAGGGCAGGGGAGAAATCCTCAGCGATTATCCGCTCGACTTCTTGGACTGCGGACACAACCCGGAAGCCAAGTGGAAGATGGGCGTGGTGGCGCTGGACGGCAAACTTTCCGTCTCCACAGCCAAGGCTTACGGCAGCATCACCCCTCACGTTCCGTCAATCCGTCTGCGTGATGCCCTGCGCGGCAGCATAGAAGGCTGGAAGGCGAGCGTGGTGAACGATTTCCAGAAAACCGTAGTGGAGGAACATCCGCTGGTGGGCGAGATAATCGGACAGTGCTACCGTCAGGGGGCGGTCTATGCGGCAATGTCAGGCAGCGGCCCGTCCGTGTTCTGGATAGCTGACAAGCCTCTTTCAATTCAAAGCATAAGATGAGTAACGAAATAATAATAAAATCTTTGGAAGACCTCGACCGGGCGGCCGGGGAGTTCCTGCAACAAATCGGAGAGAGCCGTCTCGTGGCGTTCTATGCTCCTATGGGAGCGGGCAAGACCACCTTCATCACTGCCCTCTGCAACCGTCTCGGAGTGGAGGATGCGGTTTGCTCCCCCACTTTCACCATAGTGAACGAATATCTCTCCGCAACGGGTGATTCTGTCTATCACTTTGACTTCTACCGTATTACCAAGCCTTCCGAAGCTCTCGACATAGGCCTTGAGGACTATCTCTACAGCGGCAGCCTCTGTCTGATGGAATGGCCGGAAAACATAGAGGAACTCCTGCCTGAGGAGACTCTTAAGGTCCGTATTCAAGTGCAATCTGACGGCAGCCGCAGAATCAGTTGGGAGTGAAGATGTGGTTCCGTCCTTCCGTAGGCCGGGTTGTCCTTATGGTTTCAGCTTCCTCTTCTCTGTTTCTCTTCACTACATAAATGCCTGTCACCACTCCCCTGAACCCGAGAGTGTCGATTTCGCCGTCGGACCAGAGCAGCGCCTTGCCTCCGCTTCGGGAACTGAGGCCTATTTTCGCCTTTCCGGAGGGGGATATGTGTACTGCTCCGTCCGTCATTACGGAATAGCCTTCAGGAAGGGTGTCGCAGACGGATTCCCTCACCAGAATGTCCCGTCCCTCCTTAAGCCGGGACCTGCGTACTCCTCCCACGCCCCTGTCCAGGCGAGTGAATCCTGTGGCAATATCATCCGTTTCCCAATCAGCGGCCTGGATTCCGTCCAAACTGATGACGTTCCATTCCGTTCCCCGGACCGGGTGGGTGAGGCTGGCGTGCACAAGGGCAGGCAGTTCATTTGAAAGGGCTGTAAGCTGGCCGTTCACTGAGGGGAAAAGCATCATCGAGTTCCCGTCCGAAGTGTCGTACAGCTCGTAGTTCATCCGGTTGCCTTCGTTGCGGCAGAGCACCTTGAATCCTTCCGGACTGCGTATGAAACCGAAGATGACCCTCAACTGCTTGGGCAGGTCCATCTGTATGGCTTCGCTGCCTTCCACGAAATAGTATTGGGTAATCATTCCCGAACTGCTTTTGACCGGAACCGAATAAAAGAAACACAGTTCACCCTCTGCCCCTGTGCCTATATTCCGGAACGGGCTGCCTTCACGACTTTCGTAGAGTATTTCTTCCCCGTGCAAGGAAACAAAACCTCTGCCTCCTTCATTTTCCCAAAGAGTTCTCAGTTTTTCTCCGCCGTCCCGTATTGCCAGCAGGAATTTCCTGCCATCCAGCCGCATCACGGGAGTCCCGTCGCAGGAGAGGACTGTTTCCGTCTCAGACAGGAATACGCTGTAGAGGTGTCCTCCGCAGCAGATATGCTGGTAAGGGTCGCAGCACGCCACCCCGGCGGATTCCCCGGTGCCGAGATTGACCTTGAGTTCCCGGTTTTCATACATCACCACTCTTGCCTGAGGATGGTCAAGACCGGAAACGTTCCAATCCACTCCTTCGGGATAAGCAATTCCTGTCACCACAGTGACATCTCCTACGGGTTGGTCAAGCCCAGCGGCTGCATCTGAGCCTGTTTTCTCCTGAATGATGAGGGTGTAACATCCCGACAATGTTATCAGGGAGCCGACCATTGCAATCAAACTCTTTCTCATATACCGTTCTGCTGTTTGTCGAGGAAACGGAATCCGGCTGCCTCGCTTATGTGAAACATACTTATGTCCGCACTCTCGTCCAAATCGGCTATGGTCCGGGCAATGCGTATTATTCTCATACAGGCCCTGGCCGACAGCCCCATCCTTTCTATGGTCTGTTTAAGTACCTCCTTGCAATCATCGTCCAAAGGGCAGTATTTCTCTATCATACGGTTGTTCATAGCGGCATTGGTATATATCCCGTCATCCCGGAACCTCTCTTTCTGCAACTGTCTCGCCCTTATGACCCTTGCCCTTACGGAAGCGCTGCTTTCGGCTTTTGGTGGGTTGATCAGTTTGAGCGCATCCACGGCGTGCATCCACAATTGGATGTCTATTCTGTCCATCATCGGACCGGACAGACGCGCAATGTATCCGCTCCTCTGCCCAGGGGTGCATCGGCATCGGCTCCCCTCTCCGTAATACCCGCAGGGACAGGGATTTGCAGCGGCAGCCAACATAAAGGAAGCCGGGTAGGTGACCTTGGTCTTGAGCCTGGATATTGTGACCTGTCTGTCTTCCATCGGTCCCCTAAGGGCTTCTATCACCCTTTTGGGAGCCTCGCAGAACTCATCCAGAAAGAGCACTCCGTTGTGGGCGAGAGATATTTCACCGGGGAGTATGCTATCCGAACCGCCCCCGATTATGGCCGGAATCGAAGCACTGTAGTGGGGTGCCCTGAAGGGACGGCATAGGGATTTGCCCGGGCTGCGGTAAAGACCTGCCACAGAATATATTTTGCTGGTTTCCAGGGATTCTTCAGGAGTCAAAGGCGGTAGTATGCCGGAAAGAGCTTTCGCAAGGGAAGATTTGCCGGAGCCCGGCGGGCCTATCATCAGCAGGTTGTGTCCTCCGGCTGCTGCGATTTCCATTCCCCTTTTGGCAAAATCCTGTCCTACGATTTGTGAAAAATCCACCTCCACCCCGCTTTCCTGCGCAGTTCCGTTTCCGTAGCTGCGGTTTTTGACAAGCAGGACGGAACTGTCGGACTCCCCGTCCAGAATCCTGATTACTTCCAGCAGATTGTCCACAGCATATACCGTATCCGGATAGTAGTCCCTGCAGAGTCCGGCAGCATCCAGGGGCAGAATGCATCCTCTCATTCTCCGGGACTCCACCAGTCCGGCAATGGGCAGGGCACCGGGGACAGCCCTCACGGAACCGTCCAGCCCGAGTTCTCCCATTATGATATACTCATCCAGGTGTCCGCTTCCGATCTGTCCTGAAGCAGCCAGTATGCCTATGGCTATGGGTACATCATATCCGCTGCCGTTCTTCCGTATGTCTGCCGGCGCCAGATTGATTACTATCTTCTTTCCCGGCACCCTGAATCCCAGAGATGTGAGTGCGGTGATGGTCCTCAGCAGGCTTTCCTTCACGGCGGCATCTGCCAGTCCCACCAGATGTATGCCTATTCCCGGAGATATGTCCACTTCCACGGTCACATCCACTGCCTGCACGCCCACGCATTTTGCACTATGAATATAAGTTAACATAAATAGTTGATATTAAGTAAATTATATCTGTAAGAGGAGGCGCGACGCCCCGCTTTTCGCCATAAATATTGCCGGAGTGAAAAGAAAAAGCTGATGGAAAAAGAAAAAAGTGGTAATTTTGCCGTATTGCGGGTGAAATTCCGGTATGTTTGGAGCAAGCTGAGAGATTTGATGCACCCGGATGAAGAGTGATTATGGTGAAAAAATTTTTGAAGAGTTTCGGAGACTACCTGCTTTTTTTGAAACAAGTTTTCCGCAAACCCGAAAAATGGAAGTTATACTGGAAGCAGTTCATCACAGAATCCGACAAACTGATATTGTCCTCAGTGGTGATAGTGGGGGTGATTTCCGTTTTTATAGGAGGCGTACTCGTAATACAGACGGCATCCAATCTGGAGAATCCTTTCATCGACAAGATGTATGTGGGATATATGGTCCGGGAGAGTCTTATACTGGAATTCTGTTCCACTATGGTGGCCCTCATCCTGGCCGGCAAAATCGGCTCCAGCATATCTTCGGAAATAGGAAGTATGCGCATCACCGAGCAGATTGACGCAATGGATATGATGGGAGTGAATTCGGCCGGTTTCCTGGTGCTGCCCAAACTCCTGAGTGCCACCCTCTTGAGTCCCTTTCTGATGCTGATGAGCCTTGTGCTCGGACTCATAGGCGGATATCTCGTGGTGCAGGTCACCGGCATCATTTCCACAGCCTCCTATATCACCGGCATAAGATTCTGCTACAACGGCTATTATATCTTTTACAGCTGTTTCAAGATGTCGGTCTTCTGCTTTCTGATTTCGTCAGTGGCGGCTTTCAACGGGTATTATGCAAAGGGAGGCTCCCTCGGTGTGGGCCGTTCCAGCACCCGCAGCATTGTGACTTCCAGCATACTCATACTTATGTTCGACCTCATCCTCACCCAACTGATGCTGTATTGATATGATAAAGGTAGAAAATCTGTGCAAATCTTTCGACGGCAGTCAGGTGCTCCGGGATATCAATGTGGAGTACAAGGCCGGGCAGTGCAATATGATAATAGGCGCAAGCGGATCCGGAAAGACAGTTCTGCTTAAGAGTCTGATAGGTCTGTTGGAGTCGGATTCCGGAGAAATATACTATGACGGAACAGCTTTATCGTCAATGAATTATAAGGAACGGAAGGCATTGCGCCAAAGGATAGGCATATTGTTCCAGGGGAGTGCCCTCTTTGATTTCGAGACGGTGCTGGGAAATGTTATGTTTCCTATGAGATTTTTTACGGATTGGAGCGAGAGCAAGATGAGGGAGAGGGCGAGATTCTGCCTGGAAAGGGTGAATGTCAAGGATTCCGACAACAAATATCCCAATGAACTCAGCGGGGGAATGCAGAAAAGGGTGGGAATCGCCCGCGCGATAGCCCTGAATCCCTCATATCTGTTCTGCGATGAGCCGAATTCCGGGTTGGACCCCTATACATCCATATTGATAGACAGGCTGATAAGCGATATCACCAAGGAATTCAATATGACTACGGTAGTGAATACCCACGATATGAATTCCATACTGGAAATCGGGGACAAGATAGCCTTCCTCAATTCCGGAAGCCTGCTCTGGCAGGGGGACAGGCACACCATACTTGAAACCGACTGTGAGCCGCTCAAAAATTTCATCTGCGCCAATTCTCTGGCCAGAAATATCATCGAGGAAAAGAAGCGCCTTTAAAGCTTGAACCTGAGACCGGCCTCGACTCCGAAAGACAGAGGCTGTGATGTGCGTATGCTCCTCGGCTGATTGTTGTCGAAATAGTACCTCAGGCTCGGGTCGAGATAGATGCCCAAAAATTTTACCGGGCTGTATTCCACGCCGAGACCCGCCTTCACTGAAGTCTGAATGCCTTCCACTGCAGTCTTGTGATTGATGTCAAGATTGTCATAGACACCGTTGTAGCGGTTGCTGACACATTTTTCGATACATCCCCCGACGGAAGCGTAGGTGTTCCATTTCTCATTGCCGAAGATGTTGAAATACACATCGAGCGGTATGCCTATGTAATGCTGGCTGTTCTTCAATTCAGCGGTACAGGACCTTACAAGGTTGCCGACGGAGTCATATTCATAGTAATTGCCGGAAACCCGTTTCATGAGAAGCGTGTAGTTGACTCCTATTCCGATTTCCAGCCATTTTATGATACGGAATTTGATTCCCACACCGAAACTCATCGGCAGATAGTAATAATCGGTGTCATTGTTTTCCACGAAAGATGTCGAAGTTGGGATTTTGAAGCGTCCCTGGGACATCATTCTTATGGACTCGGTCTTCCGGGATGGGCCCACGAAACTGTTTCCGCCTATGCAAAGCTCGTAAACCGGGTCTTCGTCAATTTTCTCCCTGAGGTTGGTGCCGTTCCATTCTGCGTCTGCCAGATAATAGCCCTTATCTTCGGCTATATCAACCTGTTGTACTTCTGTTTCAGCAGGGGCGGTGTCGAATTGGTTGTCTTCCACACAGTCGGGCTGGGCTTCAGATGCTTCCGGGGCTGAGTCTTCTCTGGGCATTTCAGCTGAGGCAGACCGGATTGTGGCTTCCGTTTTCATAGTTCCGGCAGTTTCAACTCTTCCGGCTGTTTCAATTCTTCCGTCATTTTCAACTCTTCCTGCTGTTTCGGAGCTGCCAGCGCTCACAATCTGTTCATCCGTTTCAACAGTTACGATGTTTTCGGCCACAATGTCAGATGAGAGCCCGGTACTGTCTTCGATTTCCGTGTTGTGCAAAAGGAAAAATGCGGCGACAGCGGCTGCGGCAGACACGAGTCCCAGACCGGACAGCCACAATGCACGCACGCGGGATCTTTGCACAACCCCGTCAGTTCCGGCTCCCATTGACGCAACTATTCCGTTCCAGACCCTTTCCGGTGGCATTTCTTCCGCATCGGCGAGCATCCGTCTTAGCCTGTCGTCAAAAATATTGTCACTATTGTTTTCCATACATTTTTTCAATTCTGTCCTGCAACCAGATTCTGCCCCTGCTCAACTGGGTCCTGGAAGTACTCTCCGTGATTCCGAGCATATCGGCTATCTCCTTGTGGCTGAAGCCTTCCAGCACATAGAGGTTGAATACTGTCCTGAACCCCACCGGCATAGTGGCAATCAAACCCATCAGCTCCTTGTAGCCGATTCTCTCCAATGCGTTCTCTCCGTCAGAGGACATTTTTCTGATTTCAGTGATATCTTGCGAATCTTTCAGCACGTCGTTTTTCCTGAGGTACATCAGGGAAGCGTTGATGAAAATCCTTCTCGCCCATCCGTCAAAGGAGCCGGTGCCGTTATATGTGTCCAACTTGGCGAACAAGGCCACAAATCCTTCCTGCAATATATCTTCTGCCACGGACCGGTCACCCACATACCTGATGCACACCGGGAAAAAACGGGGAGCCAGAAGCTCATACAACTGTCTCTGAGCCATTCTGTTTCCCTGAATGCATTGCTGTATCAGATTTGTTGCTTTGTCCCCGCTCACCGGCTCTTTCGAAGACCGCTCGTTCAGACCTTGGAAGATGCA
>JALFCH010000020.1 GCA_022771245.1 Rikenellaceae bacterium
AACGGAATCAAGTCAGTCAAGAGATTTCAAAATGAGGATATGCCTGATTTCAAGAACGGAGACCTTACGGCCACTATGATACTTACGGAAAAAGGCAAGTCCATACTTATAGAACACGATGTGATGACTCCTCGTCCGTACAACAGAATGTACCAGCTGGTCGGAACGGAAGGCTATGCTGCAAAATATCCTATAGAACAGTGGAGTATCAGCAAGGGTAAAGCCGATTCTTTAAGTCTTATAATAAAGGAGGATGTCGGAACAGGCGACGGACATATGAATGAAAGGGACCGCATTGATTTCCACGGTGCTCTCCCGGAGGACTATGTAAAGCGTCTGCAGCAGATGTTCCCGACTCCAATACTTGATAAGGATCTTGAAGAACTTGCAAAGCGTGTCGGAGGCCACGGAGGAATGGATTTCCTTATGGATTACCGTCTCAACTACTGTCTGCACTACGGACTTCCGCTGGATATGGATGTGTATGACCTTGCCGAGTGGTGCTGTATAGGAGAACTCGGTTCCATTTCCATCAAGAACGGTTGCGCTCCGGTAGAAGTGCCTGACTTCACCCGCGGAGCCTGGAACAAAGTGGACGGGTTCAAGTATGCATTCTCTGACGGATCTATGAGATAGTTATTCATTGATTTAATTTGATTATGGAAAGCCATTTATTACGCAGGCTGAGCTTGTATGTGCTGCTGTCCATTGTGTCAGCAACATCTGTTTTCGCTCAAAATCATCTTACAGGTACGGTTACTGACAAGGCGACCGGAGATCCTCTGGTCGGAGTCAGCATTGTTGTCAAAAATACCGGAAAGGGAGTTATAACTGACCTTGACGGAAAATATGCCGTGGATGCCTCTTCTGATGCGGTCCTCATTTTCGGATACCTTGGATATAAGGAAGTGTCAGTCAATGTCGAAGGCCGTTCCGTAGTGGACGTGGTTATGGAATCTGACATCAATACTCTGGATGAAGTCGTGCTTCTGGGTTATTCTTCAATGAAGAAGACGGAATTGTCCAGTTCTGTAACCACTGTACAGGGAGACAAGCTCAGGGACGTGACTACTCAGGATGTAGGTTCTATGCTCCAGGGCAAGGTGGCCGGTGTGCAAGTAACCAACTCCTCAGGAGCTCCCGGCTCTACGGCTACCATACGTATTCGTGGAACGGGTAGTATCACGGCTGGTGCAGATCCCCTATATGTCGTGGACGGGGTCGTAGGAGGCACATTCAATGCCAATGATGTGGAGAGCATAACCGTACTCAAAGATGCCGGTTCTACAGGTATCTATGGAGCATCCGGTTCAGGCGGAGTAATAGTCGTCACCACCAAACACGCCAAGGCGGGACAGGAGCCTGTCGTTAATTTCAAAGCTCAGGTTGGTCTCAAACAGATGCTCACCGGAAGGCTCAAACTGCTGGATGCCAACGAACTGTATGATTTCTATGCTTCCATTCTTTCGAAGACAGCGATGAAATCATATCCAAAGGAACTGCGTGACCAGAATTTCGACTGGATTGCGGATGCCAGAAGGCTTGGAGTTGTTCAGAATTATTATGCTTCTGCATCGGCAAGTGTCAAGAAGGTCAGCTTTCTCACAAGTCTTGACTGGTACGATGAGTACGGAACTGAAAGAGAGTCAAGGCACAACAAACTCTCCGGCAAGATTGAGGTGGGGGCAGAGCTTGCCAAAGGACTCAATCTTACAGCCAGATTCAATTATACCCAGGCCAAGACTATCAGTGGGGAGGGGCTCGGCAGTTATAATCAGCTGCCTTGGAACAATCCTTACGATGAGAATACGGGAGAATATTTGTACCTCACATCCGCAGTGCGTCCGGACAACGGGAAACCTTGGTATGGCCGCGAAGCTTACAACCCTCTCTATGCCGACTCTGTAAACCCTAACCCATATTCCACTTCCAAGAGTGTAGTCGGAGACCTTAAACTATCCTGGGATATAACAGACTATTTGTCCATTTCCTCCACGAATCGCTTTTCGTCAGACGAGTCTCTCTACAAATCTGTAATTGTGCCTGAGGCCTATAACAAAACCTGGCCCAACGGACAAATTTATCAAAGCATTACTCTGGGAATGTCTTTCGACACCACCAATATCCTCAAATTCAACAAATCCTTCAACAATAGCCATAATGTCAATGCGTTGCTGGGTTATGAATACGGTTACAGCTATTACGACTATACAAATGTGACAGTGACCGGGCTCAAAAATGGTATGCAAGTCCTGAACGGCACCGTACCTGAGTCTGTGGAAGGTACAAAAGTCGAGACCGCTGCCTGGTCAGTATTCCTGCAGGGACAGTATTCTTACAGGGAGCGTTATTTTGTAAATGCTACATTCCGTGCCGATGCTTCTTCTGTATTCGCGCCGAAGAATAAAGTCGGATATTTCCCTGCCGCATCAGTGGCTTGGCTGGCTTCGAATGAGAACTTTATGAAGAATCAGGATGTCGTGTCCTTCCTCAAGATCAGAGCGAGTTACGGTATGACCGGCAATTCCAACATTGCACCTTACAAGTATCTGGATATCTACGGATTCCCTGCCATAAACCAGTATCAGGGGGTTCAGGGCGCTTTTCCTGAGACCGTAGCCAATCCTTACCTGCATTGGGAGACTGCCATAATGAGGAATGTCGGACTTGATATTTCTTTCCGGAACTTCCTGACAATCAATGTGGATGTCTATGGAAACCTGAACAAGGACCTGCTTCTGTCCGTGCCGCTTCCTCTGAGTTCCGGCTTTGACACAAGGGTTGAGAACACAGGTATGGTCAGCAACAGAGGTGTCGAGGTCACAATTACTTCCAACAACTTCAACCGCAAGAATTTCAAGTGGTCCACTTCGTTGAACCTGGGACACAACAAGAATACGGTCGAGTATCTTCCCAATCACGAAGACGTACTCGTGCCAAGTTCTCAGGGAGACCAGATTTACAGCGAAGGGCAACCTCTATACAGCTGGTATATGCCTAAATGGCTTGGAGTCGATCCTGAGAACGGAGCACCTCTCTGGGAACATCTGATCAGGGATGAAAATGGCAATGTGATAGGAACCGAGCCTACAAGCGTACTTAACACCACCAATGACAACCAGATAGTGGGCAATGCGCAGCCTATTCTGGTGGGCGGTTTCCTCAATACCTTCAATGTGTACGGACTTGAAATATCTGCCAATCTGCAGTTCTCATACGGGAACAAGGTCTTCAATGACACCCGCCGCTACATAGATTCAGACGGTGCCTATATTGATTACAATTTTATGTCTATGAACAATGGACTGGGTTGGAGCCGATGGACCCAGCCGGGAGACATAGCCACACATCCGCAGGCGAGACTGGGTGGAAACCGCCTTTCAAATGAGATTACCTCACGTTATCTTGAAGACGGAAGTTATTTGAGAATCAAGAATATAACCATCAGTTATCCTCTACCTGCCAATGTCGTGAAAAAGATGCATTTCCAGAGTTTCAGGATTTTCCTCTCCGGAGACAATCTCTACACATTCACCAAATTCTCCGGTATGGACCCTGAGGTGGGGGTAAATGGCCTGTTCAGTTACAATTACCCTACTTCCCGTGTCTTCTCATTTGGAATCGATGTCAAATTTTAAACGAAGGCAGTTATGAAAAGATATATATTACTGATTCTTGCAGCAGCTGTTGTTGTGTCCTGCAACCTTGACTATTATCCTTATGACAAGGTGTCTTCCGACAGTATGCAAAAAGTGGAAAATGCCGAAGTCGCGACTATAGGAAACTATGCTTTATTCAAAGCTTCCATTCAATATAGCGGATTCAACACCGTGGGCAATACATACATCCGGCATTATTTCCAGATGAGTGAGTTCAAGGGTGACAACACCCTGATGTCCGGAAAGAGTACCGACCCGCTGTTCAAAGATGCCACTCTGGAAGATTCGGCATCTGATACCAATATCGAGTTCTTCTGGTATATCTCCTACAAAATATGTTATGCCACTTCTGTGGTAATCAATGTGATTGATGATAACACCGATGATGCGGTGCTCCGTCATATCAAGGGGGAGAACCTGACTATGAGAGCATTCTCACATATGAACCTGTGTCAGATTTTCAGCTTTCCTTATGTATGGAGCGACGGTGCTGAGCCGGGAGTGCTTATCAATACCGGAGAGACGAATGGCACAAGAGCTACTGTCGCGCAAGTTTACGACCAGGTGGAGACTGACCTCAAGAATGCCATCAGATGTATGGACGGAGGCGCAAGACGCGGCAATAACGGCTATATCAGCAAAGCTACTGCCCAGGGTCTCCTTGCCCGTCTGTATCTCTATGAAGGCAGATGGCAGGATTGCATAAACCTGATTGATGAAATGTTGGCAGGTGCCGATCCGGCTTCAGTCCTGGACCCCGATTATGAAAATCTTTTCCAAAAGTCAAAAGAGTCGAAGGAAGTCCTCTGGTGCATTGCTCTCATTGACAATGTGACAGATATGGCAGGAGAACAGGCTATGATAGGGTCTATGTTCTGGTCTCAGGGGGATCCGGGAGACGGTTCCGGATGGGCTGAACTTTATTGGTCCCAGCCTCTTATAGACTTGTTTGAGCGACATCCCGGAGACAAGCGTCTTGAGACTATGCGTGATCAGAGACACAAATCCGAGACTGGTGCAAAAATGGTTTACTGGCCAATTCCTACAGACGACGGGTATTACGAAAACTACATTGACCGCAAGCCTGAATATGATCTTGCGTCAGGCAAATATACCTGCAAGGATGAGAATGGTACTACACATGTTGTGGAGACTGAAATAGTCAACACTTACCCGAGAAACTATATAATGCTCAACGGCCAGAAGCAGTATGTGACCCTGACGGACTCTCTGGGATGCCGCACCGGTTCAGGTGGCAATGTTTATCCTTTGAACTATATCAAAAAGTTCTCTTGTCAGGACGGAGTACTCACCAATCTGGCTTCACCAATCTTCCTGCGCTGGGGAGAACTCATTCTTGACAGGGCGGAAGCCTACGCCCATCTTGGAGATGTCACCAAGGCTCTTGCAGATGTGAATGTCATAAGGAAGCGCGCAGGACTTTCGGACGCGGATATGTTCACTGCGACCAATATGACTGAGAGGGGCTACAGCGACGTTTTGGATGTGGTTCTCGACGAAAGACGTATGGAACTCTGTTTCGAAGGCTTCCGTGTTATGGACATACAGAGGAACAAGCGGGACCTGGACCGTCGTTATGCCGGTCGCCAGAAGTGGGAAGTGGTGCCGTACAATGATTTGCGCCTGCGTTATCTGATTCCTCGTGTGGAAGTTCTGACTACAGGCATTCCTCAAAATGATCGTTAAGTAGGACACTATGAACAGTATTTTCAGATACCCTTGTATTGCAGCGACGGCCATTCTGGCTTTGTTGTTTGCAGGATGTGAAAAAGTCATCAGTGACGATGCCTGTCTTCCTCTCATTACTCCTCTTCCACAGCCTGAACTCCCTGCCGAAGAAGAGGACCTGTACGATGAGACAAAGATTCTTTCGCACGTGAAAGACTTTTCGTTCTTCGATGACCTGGAAGCCCTGCCTCACTCCGAAGTCAAATTCGAAAGGGGTGCTTCCGTCACCAAGTTCGCATCGGATCCGGAATATATCTACGGGTATGTGGAGGTGGACACCCAGGCCAGGGATAAATGGCTGGACCACCTCAACATCCTGAATAATCTCGGAGTCTGGCTGGATACCGATGAAATCCGGGACGGCCAGGGTGGAGGATGGTTTCTCTGCGAGTACAAAGGCTTCGAATATCTCCTCAGGGGCAACTGCGCATCAGCCTATCAACCCTCTGTCTGGAATCCTCAGGTCAACGATGTTACGGCCGGAGGGGACAGTTTCGGCTCTCCGATTCCGGCAATGGAGGAATGGCAGAATGTCGGGACCGGCAAGGGAGAATTCGTGGACGGAATATTCAAATATTCCTTTACTGTTGACCGGGAACGACTGAAAATTAAAGAATTGGAAGAGATCGGGATTGGCGTTTCATTCGATGAAGGAGCCTTTAATGACTATGCTATCATACCGGACCGTGCCGGATTCCGCATACAACTGAACAATCATTAAAACTAAACCAAACAATCTATGGATATAAGGAAATATGAAGAGCCTACGGTTGATCTCGTAATGCTCGAATCTGAATCGGGATTTGCAGACAGTGTCCCAAATGAATCTGAATCTTCGCTTGAGTCCATCCAATTTGAAGAGTGGTAGAAGAGTGAGATTGCAATAGTTCAAAGCTTTAACTGACATTGATATGAAAAAATATTTTTTTAGAACTATAACTTGTCTTGTAATTCTTTCTGCCTGCCAGAAACAAGTTGAAACAGTCGAGATACAAGACCTTGTCCCGGTGGAGACTGAATTGACTGCATCCTGCGGTTCCGAAACCAAGACGACTCTTACCGAATTCAACGAGCATTGTTGGCTTGCAGCGGACAATATAAGCGTTAATTACACTGTGGATGATGCCTCAAGGACGAGTGTTTTCACATCCTCAAATGTAATACCTTCATCTACTGCAAAATTCACAGGAAAACTTTTGCTTCCTTCAGAAGACACAGATCTTTCGGGTGTGTCGGCAATAGCCGTTTACCCTGTGACTGACCATAATTCCTTTGAGGGCGGGTCTGTAATGGTGACTGTGCCTGAAGAACAGACCGCTGTCGAGGGCTCTTTTGCACCCGGTCTATTCCCTGTTGTGGCAAAGACTGGAGACATTACTTCCGGCCTTTCCTTCAAAGCAGTCTGCGGCGGTGTGAAAGTCTCATTCCAGACAGCCGGCATCACTTCCTTCACATTCAGAGGCAAGAACAATGCTGCAATTGCCGGCAAGGCCAGTGTGACATTCAACGAGGATGGGCTGCCTGAGGCAACAATTATTGAAGGCAAGTCTTCTATTACGGTGAAGGCTCCAGCCGGAGGTTTTGAAGTGGGCAAGTGGTACTGCCTTTCCTCTTTCCCTGCAGATCTGGAAGGCGGGTACGAAATGGTTCTTTCCAATGGCCAAACAATTTCAGGCAATTCCACCGTGTCAATAAAGCGCGCTGTACTGGCTCTCCTGGACAGCAAGGATGCACCGGACAATTATTCGGATCTCTCCTCCCATCTGAAACCGATTTCGTACTGGGATGCTGAGGCAGAATTCATTTCGGACGCGATGCCTGCATATACGGCTACGGACAGGGAATATGACAGGACTCAGGCAAAGAACAATATCTCTGCAGTGAAGTTTGTAACGGATGCCAGCTATATCTACGGCTACATAGAGTCCAGAGGTGATGAGGATGCTTCCCGCTTTGCAAACCTCGGATTGTGGATAGATGTAGATGGAGCAGGCAACGGCCAACAGGGTGGAGACTGGCTTTTCACTCTCTACAAATATTTCGAACTTTCAGCCTATGGCGCAATTACAGGGGATGATATGGTGTGGTCACCGACTCTCCGCACCCAGACTCCAAGCAACGGTGCCTGGTATGGAGCGGTGAAGGAGACTCCTTCAAGGGCTGCCTATGGAAAGGGTAGCTTTGAGAATTCAGTCTATAAATTCACCTTCATAATAGACAGGAGGATAATAGGAGCCAGGAATTTGACTTCGGCAGTGATAGGAATCAATTTCGATGACGGCAAGGGAACCGGTATAGGCAATTTCACAAATCCTGACAGGGGCGGATTCCGTGTTCCTCTCAAGAACTCCGACGCAACTACAATTGATGAAACCACGATATTGAAAAGACTCAAGAGTATTGATTCCTGGGCTTCGATAGACTACACCCCTCTCACAAACAAGGGCAACAACAGGGCAGACACCCGCCTCAAGTTCGATTCCGATGCAGATTTCATCTATGGATATATTGAGATAGAGAATACCGACAGATTGTATATTTCGGACGGTGACTACTATTCGTTTTGCCCGGGCTTCATCAAGAAACTTGCTGTGGGCTTCGACTTGGACGGAATCGAAACCGGTCAGGGTATAGGCTGGCCGATAGGAGACTGCTGGGAACTCGTGCTCGACGGCACTTTGATTTCTTTCACAAGGCCTTTGAGCGAAGAGGATAAAGCTAACGGCTGGATTGACAGATGGAGTCACTATGCCATTCTCAAGACAGCTTTTGATGAGAACACCACTCAGTTCCCTGCCTATACCATCACTCCTCAGAGCTGGAATCCTATTGCCTGCTCAAGTACTGGTGGTATCGGTACCCCTATCGAGTCAATGTCTTCCTGGGCAAATCTCGGAGCAGGCAAGGGCGAATGGGTCGGCAAGACTTTCAGATATTCATTTGCAATAGACCGCACTCGTCTGGGTCTCAGAGGACTCCCTGAAATCAAGCTCGGCGTATTTATGTATGAACAGAACATAGACGGATATTCCAACACTCCGGATGCCGTGGGAACTGTTCTGCAACTCAACAATTGACAAGAATTATGCAACTCAAAAGAGTGATGCTCATACTCGGAATCTCGCTCCTGCTCTCAGCCTGCAGGAGCGGGGACTTCCTTGAGTTTAAGCCTATGGGCAACTGCTGGCAACTTTCCCCCGGTCAGTTTTCCAGACTTGCCGAAACTCTTTCCAAGGCAGATGAAGATGAACGTGAAAAACTGATAGACAAGGTGTATTCCATAGCCGACAGTATTGCTTCAGCCAATCAGGACGGCACACTTCTGGTGTTCTCTGATGCTATGGAGCAGACTTTCTATCAGGTCACCTCTCCTTTGCGCAACGATGCCCTTTATTTGCAGATTCTGGAAAGGGAACGCGAATGTGAGTCTCTTATGTCTTTTGACTACAGACGCATAGACTGGAAATCCGGTGTCATCAGGGCGAATATGGAGGGAAGCAGGATTGCTGATATTCCGTTGTACGACATCAATGGTTCCGAAACTTCCCTGCACCGCCTTCTGGACCGCCAGACTGTCATTATGGTCTATGGAGAGGCCTGCGAGGCCTGCACTGAACTGATGCGGGATGCTGTGTCGTCAAAGGCCCTGAAGGAAGCCTCTGAAAAAGGGGAACTCAGGCTCATTTCCATCTATACGGGAAATGATGAAGCTGAGTTTGCGTCCAAGTCCGCAGTGCTCAGTGGGTGGGAGAATTATATCGACCTTATGCAAGTGGTCCGTTACGAAAACAAGTTCGACAGCCGTCTCGTCCCTTCCCTGTATCTTGTTTCTGACAAGAAGATGGTAAAATTGAAGGGTGTGCGTACTGTCAGGGAGGTAGTGGAAAACTTGAACAATCCTGCCCTCCATACCAGGCGCATAAAACTGAACCAGGGAGAACAGGTGTGGGGAGGCCGCATAGCAGACGGCAAATTCATGCCTTTTGGAGAAGGCTTTCAGACCACACTTTATTCAAACGGCGGCAATCAGGTGATGCCTCTCCTCATAACTACTGATGGAAGATATGTGTGGTCGGAGGCTCCGTTTGATTTTCACATTGAAGATTCGGAACTTGTCATTGAAAACGCCATTGCAGCAGTTGAGACAGCCTTTGTGGGAGCTAACCTTGCAGATGCCTACCACTATGGCCAGAGGCGGTTTTTCCCATCTGACGGAAAGTTGCCTCCGGTCAAGTTTTTCGAATGTCCGCAGTACAACACCTGGATTGAACTGCAGTACAACCAGAATCAGAAGGATGTGCTGGAATACGCCAGGGGTATTGTTCGCAACGGCCTGCCTGTCGGAATAATTATGATTGATGACACCTGGATGGAGGACTATGGCAAATGGGTGTTCCATCCCGGGCGTTTCCCCGACCCTAAGGCCATGTGTGATGAATTGCACAGGATGGGTTTCAAAGTGATGCTTTGGGTTTGTCCTTTCGTCAGTATGGACCAGTACCGGATTTGGGCGGAAATCAATTCCTTCAACGGATTCGTAGGCAAGAAAGGTGCAGGGGTATATCCTGTGGAATGGTGGAACGGAATATCCGCAGAACTGGATTATTCCAATCCGCAAAGCGTAGAATGGTTTGACCGGCAGCTCAGCCACTTGTGTGACAAATATGGAGTGGACGGTTTCAAGTTTGACGCCGGAGATTTCGGCTTCCTGCCAGAAGATTCCAGGACTGAACGTAATCTTCAGCCATACGAGTACAGCCAGGCTTTTGCTGCTTTTGCTGATAAATATCCATACAATGAATACAGAGCCTGCTGGCGTGACGGAGGAAAGGCAGTTGTACAGCGCCTTCACGACAAATCCCATAACTGGGATGCATTGAGGGCTCTTATTCCGGAAATGCTGGCTGCCAATCTGATGGGTTACTGGTATTCCTGTCCGGATATGATAGGAGGCGGCAGCTTTGCCTCTTTCCTCCCGGGATGTGTCATAGACCAGGACCTCATAGTCCGTTCTGCCCAGACACACGCCCTTATGCCTATGATGCAATTTTCCGTTGCACCGTGGCGTATCCTTGACAGGGAACATTTGAATGCTGTACTTGAATCCGTACAACTCCGCCAGAAACTGATGCCGACCATTATGGAACTGGTCAATCGGGCATCAAAGACAGGTGAGCCCATAGTCACACCTCTGGAATATCGCTTTCCTCATCTCGGATATGCTCAGATCAAGGACGAATTCCTCCTGGGTGACGAGATTCTGGTGGCTCCGATGCTGGAAAAGGGCTTCACCCGCAAGGTCATACTTCCTCCGGGAGAATGGAAGGCTGATGACGGAAAGGTCTATGCCGGAGGTCAGACTTTTGAAATCAATGTACCTCTTGAGAGGATACCATATTTTACGTTAGTTGAAAACTAATATATTAATAATGAAGAAGATACTGTTATTTGTGATGCTGGCTTCTGCAGTCTTGTCCGCTTGTCAGAAGAATGCTCTGAATCCTGACGATGAGAATCAGGACGGCACAGTCGACCCTTGCAAAGGCTGGCCCATCAAGTCTGTGCTGGAGAATAAGGTGGAGTCATTCAAGGCCCCT
>JALFCH010000074.1 GCA_022771245.1 Rikenellaceae bacterium
GGGGAAGTGGGGCCCCATCCCTCTGTGCTGACTTTTCCGTCCAGGTAGTCGAACCAGGCAAAGATTTCCTTGTAACCCACAGTCTGCAGCGCGGGACGGTCGCGCCAGGGAACCAGACCCCGGACTTCATCCACCAGTCCGTCTTCAATCATCTTCAGCACACGGCTGTCAATTCTCCTGTAAAGTTCCTCCCTGGGCCTCTCTATCCCGATTTTCTCAATGACGAAATCCCTCTTGCGCAAAGGTGCAGTCTTGAATGAAGAAAACTTTCGGCCTGTCATCAGGCAGACTTCCAATGCCCGCACTACCCTCTGCCCATTTGAGAGGTCTATTTCAGCGCAGGATTCGGGGTCCAGCCTGCGCAGTTCCCCGGCCAAAGCCTCCACCCCTTCTGCTTTCCATCTGGCCGTAAGTTCAGCCCTGAGAGCCTGGTCTGCGGGTGGGAAATCATCCAGTCCATTGCAGAAGGCATCAATGTAGAAGCCGGATCCTCCGCACATAACCAGAGTCCTGTCCCCTTCGGCAAACAGTTCCTGCACCAGCGCATTAGCCTCAAGTTCGTATCTGCCTGCCGTGTAATCCTCAGTAATGGAGTGGTCCTGAATGAAATAATGCTTCACAGCCTGCAGTTGTGAAGCATCGGGAACAGCAGTCCCTATAGTCATTTCCCTGAAAATCTGCCGGGAGTCGCAAGATATGACGGGGCTTCCGTATTCCTTAGCCTTTTCGATGGCAAGGTCGGTCTTGCCCGATGCCGTAGGACCCAATATGACGAGAACCCTCTTCAAAATCAGTCCTCGTTTCCTTCGTTCTCGTCGTAGATTTCCTCTTCCTTGTCGTCCTCCTCATCATCGATGTCGTCATCGTCATCGAAATCGTCATCATCATCATCGTCCCAATTACCCTCTTCCTTGCGTATGATGTTCCTCTTCTTGTCTTCAGGGAGGTCCTCATAAGCCACATATCCGTTCTCGAATTCAATAGGGTTAGGGCCCTTGATGCCGGTAAGCACAGGATATGTCAATCCCGGTTTTGCCGCAACTTCCTCCACGAAATCCACGAGGACACTTTTCTTGTTGGTGGTATCGTAAAAATACACGAAACTGTCTTCCTCGCGGGAATGGCAGGCGCCGACGGTGACATTGTCAATAGTGCCTTTTCCCAAGTCCTGTATGCTGTAACGGGCAATTGCGCTGCCGTCCGGTCTCACTGATTTGAATAGTACAATCTGATCCATAGGGAAGTCCATATCGGAATGCATCCTCTTATGGAAGGAATACAGCGAATTGCTGTCTTTAAGTTCATAGATTCGTTCGAAGCCCTTGAGCCCGGGCAGGGATACTCTGTATTTCAATATTTTAGCCATAGAATATAAAAATAAATGACCTGTGACAGGTCTCAAAGCGGACGCAAAGTTACAAAATGATACGAAATCCTCAACAATAAACTTTGCCAATTACCGCCATAATATGTAATTTTGGCAAAGTCTGACGAACTATATGGAAAAAGACACATTTCTTTCAATAGCATCCCCATCGGAAGGCCTGTTCCGCGACAACGGCAGCCGCTTCCTGGCGTTTGCATATCCTGTAGAGACAGAAGAACAAATCAGGAATATAGTACAGGGGTTGAAAAAGGAATACCACGATGCCCGTCACCATTGCTATGCCTACCGTCTCGGCTACAAGGCAGATGTTTTCCGCGCAAATGACGATGGTGAACCCTCCGGTTCGGCAGGCCGGCAAATCCTCGGCCGCATCGACTCTCTGGGACTGAGCGACGTGCTGGTCGTGGTGGTCCGCTATTTCGGCGGCATAAAGCTGGGCATTCCCGGCCTCATACGGGCCTATAAGACTTCCACCGAGGATGCTCTTTCCGGTGCAACCATAGTGGAAAAGACGGCTACGGAAATTTTCCGTCTGGATTTCGATTACCTCCAGATGAACAATGTGATGAAAATACTCAAAGACCTCAAGGCGGAAATCCTGAGTCGCGATTTCGGCACGGGATGCACAGTGACGGCGCAGGTGAGGCTGTCCCTTACAGAAGATTTCCTCTCCCGCATCTCAGACTTGGAGAATTGCTCTGTAGAGAGGCCTGTCCCTTCCCAAGACTGTGAGGAGACCGGTGACATTCAAAATTAATTCTTATATTTGTAAGTTATAATCGTTCGTCCTAATACGAATCTATATGAAAAAAGTACATAATTTCAATGCCGGACCCTGCGTCTTGCCCGAGCCGGCAATTAAGGCAGCCATAGCCGCTCTTGAAGATTTTGCAGGAACAGGAATGTCAGTCATAGAAGTTTCACACCGTTCCAAGGAATGGGAAGTTGTGATGGACGAGTGCCGTAATTTGTGGAAGGAACTCCTGAATATCCCCGACACACACGAGGTCCTCTTCCTGGGTGGAGGAGCAAGTCTCGGATTCCTCTACGCAGTGATGAATTTTTTTGACAGGAAGGCGGGATATCTCGAAACCGGCGTGTGGGCGAAAAAAGCTTTCACCGAGGCAAAGAACTATGCCGAATCCATTGGAGCCCAGGCAATTGCAGTGGCATCCTCAGTCGACAAGACCTATTCCTATATCCCTAAGGGCTATGAAATCCCGACAGATCTGGACTATTTCCACATTACCACCAACAACACCATCTACGGAACCGAAATCCGTTACGATATGGACTGTCCCGTTCCTTTGATTGCGGATATGTCCTCCGACATAATGTCCCGTCCGGTGGATGTGTCCAAATATGCCCTCATCTATGGAGGAGCCCAGAAAAACGTGGGCCCTGCGGGAGTTACCTTCGCCATAGTGAATAAGGAAATGCTCGGCAAAGTAAGTCACTACATCCCGACTATGCTCGACTACAGGACTCACATCAAGGGCGCATCTATGTTCAACACCCCGCCAGTCTTCCCGATTTTCGTGATGAAGGAAACCCTCAAATGGCTCAAGGAGCAGGGAGGAGTCGAGGCTATCAACAAGCGTAATCGCGAAAAGGCGGCTCTGCTCTATTCCGAAATTGACCGCAACAGTGTTTTTGTGGGTACGGCAGCAGTTGAGGACAGGTCCATAATGAACGTCTGCTTCGTGATGGCGCCAGGCTATGAAAACCTTCAGGACGACTTCCTCGCATTTGCAAAGGAGAGGGGTATGGTCGGCATCAAGGGCCACCGGTCAGTGGGCGGATTCAGGGCATCCATCTATAACGCCTGCCCTCTGGAGTCTGTTCAGGCCCTCGTGGACACTATGCGCGAATTTGAAACAAAGGTCAATCAAAACGCTTGATTATGAAAGCATTGGTGGCAACTCAGAAGCCTTTCGCAGCAAAGGCTGTGGAAGGTATTAAGGCTATTTTCAAGGCAGCGGGAATTGAAACCGTAATGCTTGAAAAATATGTTTCAGAAGCAGAACTCATTGAGTCGGTGGCGGATGTGGATGCTCTCATCGTGCGTTCCGACAAGGTGACCAAGGCGGTGCTTGATGCAGCAAAAAATTTGAAAATCGTCGTAAGGGCCGGAGCCGGTTATGACAATCTGGACCTGGAGGCTTGTACTGCCCACAATGTTGTGGCTATGAACACCCCGGGGCAGAATGCCAATGCCGTGGCCGAGCTTGCAATGGCATTTATGATTTATATGTCACGCAACCGTTTTACGCCGGGTACGGGTTCGGAGATTTCCGGCAAGAGGCTCGGGCTGCAGGCTTTCGGCAATGTGGCAAGGCTGGTGGGAGCCAAGGCTGCCGCTCTCGGAATGAAAGTGATGGCTTATGATCCTTTCGTGAAGCCGGAAGATATGGAGGCGGCAGGCGTGGAAGTTGCCGAATCCTTGGAACAGTTATACGGGTCTTCGGATTTCGTGTCCCTGCATATACCTGCAACCCCTCAGACAGTCGGTTCCGTAGGGGCCTCACTTGTTTCCCTTATGCCAAAGGGAGCTTGCCTGGTGAATACCGCGAGAAAGGAAGTAATCGATGAGGCTTCGCTTCTGGCCCTGTTGAGCAGCGGGAGAGAAGACCTCAAATATATTGCAGACGTTGCTCCTGATGCTGCCGCCGATTTTGAGCAGGCTCTTGGCAAGCGTTATTTTGCGACTCCGAAGAAAATGGGAGCAGAGACCGCAGAGGCCAATGTCAATGCCGGTCTTGCCGCTGCAAATCAGATAGTTGCATATCTCAAGGATGGATGTGAACGTTTCAGACTTAACCGTTAGATTATGGTAAGAGTAAAACCATTTGCCGCATTGCGTCCTCCCAAGTTCATTGTGGAGGAAGTGGCGGCCCGTCCCTACGATGTACTCAATTCGGAGGAGGCAAAAGCCGAAGCCGGAGAAAAATCCCTTCTGCACATCACCAGGCCGGAAATAGATTTCGATCCCATCATTGACGAACATTCCCGGGCAGCCTACGACAAGGCAGTGGAGAATTTCAAATTGTGGAGGGAAAAAGGCTGGCTGCGTCAGGACGGCAAGCAGAATTATTATGTCTATGCCCAGACTATGGGCGGCCGCACCCAGTATGGGCTTGTGCTTTGTGCCCATATCGACGATTACGCCAACGGCACCATCAAGAAACACGAACTCACCCGCAAGGACAAGGAGGATGACCGTATGGTTCACGTGCGGAATCAGTCTGCCAACATAGAGCCTGTCTTCTTTGCCTACAATGAATCCGAGTCCATCGATGCTGTTGTTGCAAAATACATAGCCACTGAACCGGAATACGATTTCGTGGCGGCTGACGGTTTCGGACACAAGTTCTGGGTGGTGGACGATGAGGCTGACATTCAGGCAATTACAATGGGATTTTCAGCAGTGGATGCCTTCTATGTAGCTGACGGGCACCATCGTACGGCAGCGGCTGCCAGAGTGGGAGCGGAAAGGAGGGCCGCCAATCCTCAGCATATCGGGGAGGAAGAATACAACTGGTTTATGGCCGTCGCATTTCCTCAGAACCAGCTGAGGATTATGGACTACAACCGTTTGGTCAAAGACCTGAACGGACACACTCCAGCTCAGCTGACGGAACTTCTTGCGGAAGATTTCGAGATTGAGGAATTGGGCAGCGAGGCAGACAGACAACTGGCTGCAGGCGGCTTTGCTCCAGTGAAGCTTCACGAGTTTTCCATGTATCTGGAAGGTAAGTGGTATTCCCTCAAAGCAAAGCCGGGGCGTTGCAACGACTCAGACCCAATCGGAGTCCTGGACGTTACTCTGCTTTCCGAAAGAGTACTCGACAGAATCTTGGGTATCAAGGACTTGCGCAGAGACAAACGCATCGATTTCGTGGGCGGAATCCGAGGGCTCGGAGAATTGTCACGCCGGGTGGACAGCGGTGAAATGAAAATCGCCTTTGCCCTCTGTCCGGTTTCAATGAAACAGTTGATTGATATAGCAGACAGCGGCAAAATTATGCCGCCAAAGACGACCTGGTTCGAACCTAAATTGCGCTCGGGCCTTGCCATACACCTATTTTGAAAATGTACGATATAGAATATGTGTTGAAAAAGACTTCTGACACCAGGGCGCTGAGAATCGGCGTGGGGGCAATCAGAACTGCACCTGCAATGTTCAGAAGGCTTTTCCCATCTTCTGCGGCTGTGGTGGTGTCGGACGAAAACACCTGGAAGATTGCCGGAGAGCAACTCTACAATGTTCTCCAGGATGCAGGTATGCCTATGTCCGAGCCATATATATTCAAAGACCCGAACCTTTTTGCCGAATGGTCCTATCTGGAGCAGCTTGAAAATTATCTGGCAGGTTCAGATGCAATTGCCATCGCCGTGGGTGCCGGGGTTCTGAATGACCTCACCAAACTGGCTTCATATCATCTTGGAAGAAGATATATGATAGTTGCCACCACGGTGTCTATGGATGGATTCGCCTCCAGCGGCGCATCTGTGATGAAGGACGGCAGCAAGCAGACTTTCGAGTGCCGGGCCCCGCTCGGCATAGTTCTGGACCCGGCCATAGCCTCCAAGGCTCCGAAATATCTGGCCGTTTCCGGCTATGCCGACCTGATAGCCAAGATACCGGCAGGTGCCGATTGGATAGTGGCAGACGAAATGGGTTGCGAAAAGATCGACGACCTGGCTTTTGACATAGTTCAGGACAATCTGATGGAGGCGATTTCCAAGCCTGAGGATGTCTATGAAGGCAAGGTCGAGGCGATTGAGGAGCTTGCAAACGGTCTGATACTCAGTGGATTCGCTATGCAGGTAGTGCAGAGCAGCCGCCCGGCTTCAGGTACGGAACACCTCTTCGGTCATTATTGGGAGATGACAGGTCTGCGTTACAGCGGGGAAGAGGAAGTGCCGGGATTCGAAAAGGGCAAGTCCTTCCTTTCGCCAGGCCGTCCTGTGCCTCACGGATTTGCGGTGGGCATAGGTTCTCTGGTTTCCATTTCTGCCTTTGAGTACCTGCTCGGTCTGGATCCGGATACCATAGATGTGGAGGCTTGCGTGGAAAAATGGCCTTCAAAGGAGGAGATGGCTCGGGAAATTCATGAACTCTTTGCTGATATGCCCGAATTGCTTGAAAAGGCTTTGGCAGTTGCGGACAGCAAATATGTCGGCAGGGAGGAAATCCGCAGCGAACTTTTGACGGTCAAAAAGAACTGGAGGACTATGTGCAATCGCCTGCGTGCCCAACTCATCCCATACCGTCAGGTTTATGACCGTCTCCGCGCAGCCCACGCCCCGTATGAGCCGGAAATGATTGCCGTCTCCCGTACAGAACTCAAAAGAGCCTTTGAATCAATGCCATATATGCGGGACCGCATCACAGCTGTGGACCTTCTCCACCGTCTCGGACTTATGCCCGATGTTTCCCGTTTCCTCTTCGGCCCCGGAGGACGCTGGGAGGTTTAGTAATCCTCAAAAGTTTTGTAGAACAGGAATTCTCGGGTCTCTTATTCGTGGAGTTTGGCTTGTTCCTGTTACAGATGATCCACTTCCGGTCTCAGGATGATGCCGAAACGGGAACGGACGGAGTCGATGATCAGGGACTCAAGTTCCAGAATATCAGAAGGAAGAGCGTGACCACTGTGATTTATAATCACAAGCGGCTGCTTTTCATAGACTGCGGCACCTTTGTGAATCCGTCCCTTCCATCCGCACTGCTCAATGAGCCAGGCTGCGGGAATCTTCACCTGATCTTCCCCGGCAGGATAATGCGGGACAGAGGCATCTGCACCGAACTCCTCCTGCCTGCTTTTCAGTATCTCCTCAAAAACAGACTTGTCCACCACGGGATTCTTGAAGAAACTCCCTGCACTGCCTATCTCTGCCGGCTCGGGAAGTTTACCCTTGCGTATTTCCGTCACAACCTGTCTGACCAATGCCGGGGTGAGTTCGTCCAGATTGACGGGCTCCGAATCTCTCCTGCCGGAATTCTTCACGCAAACAGCCTCCACGGCCGAGCGCAAATGTCCGTAGTCCAGACGAGGCCGAGCCTGTGTGCTTAGCCGGAACTTAACGGCGGTCACGATGTAACGCTCTTTGGCCGGGCGATGTTTGAAAGCGGAATCCCTGTAGCCGTAAGCGCAATCCTCCACGGAGAATTCCACAAATTTTCTTTCCCGGATATCGAAGCAGCGGACTGCAGATATTATATCCTTAACTTCCACTCCGTAGGCTCCGATGTTCTGCACTGCGGAGGCTCCGACTTCTCCCGGTATATGGGAGAGATTTTCCAATCCCCAGAGACCCTGACAGGCAGCCCATTCGCACAAATCGTCGAAAACAACTCCCGACCCCACAGTCGCCTCCACAACGCCGTCAGCTGCTGAAGAAGTGTCAACCGATTTGATTCCGGAATGAAGTATGGTCCCGTGAAAGTCCCCGGTGAAAAGCAGGTTGCTTCCGGAACCGATATGGAAAAGCGGCTTTGGCAGAGCATCGAAATCGATGTCCGTCAAAGCCTTTTCCGAGTCATATTCCACAAAGCAGTCCGCCTTGACCTTCATCCTGAAGGTATTGGGAATCTCTACCCCTTTCTGTATCATAGTCTTATCCAATCTGCGCCCCATTGTTCAGAGTCTCGGCCGGAGTCACAAACCTCATTTTGCCGTCTCCCTGTCTTGCCATAAGTATCATACCCTTGGACTCAATGCCACGGATTTTGCGTGGGGCAAGATTGGCAAGTATGCAAATCTGTTTGCCCACCATTTCTTCCGGACTGTAGTATTCTGCAATGCCTGATACTATGGTCCTGGTGTCGATGCCGGTGTCTATTGTCAATTTGAGCAGCTTGTCGGTCTTCGGAACTCTTTCGGCTTCAAGCACGGTTGCAGTGCGTATGTCCATCTTTTCGAAATCCTCGAAACTGCACTCTGCCTTCTGGGGCTCCACCTTCGCCGCTGCTTCTGCCGCCGCTGCCTCTCGCTCAGCTTCCTCACGTGCCTTGCGTATGGCCTCCAGACGCTCTATCTGAGGTGCAATCATCTCATCCTCAATCTTTTCAAAGAGAAGTTGAGCTTGGCCAATCTCTTGTCCGGCAGGCAGGATGCGAGCCGAGAACAAGTCATTCCAGGATAGGCTCAAGCCTTCGAAACTCTGAGGCGCATCAACAGATCCCATTGTGTGAAGGGCAGCACATTCGCCGGTCTTGAATATGTTCACGCCGCAGCTGCCCTCTTCTCCGGCCCTATGGTCTGTGCCTGCAATCACTCCCACGTTCAGCATTCTGCGAAGTTTTTCGGCGGAGAAAGGCATAAATGGCTCGAAGACTATGCCGAGGGCCGCGCAAATCTGAAGAGACACATTCAGGATGGAAGCCGTTCTGTCCATATCTGTCTTTGCCACTTTCCACGGTTCAGTGTCGGTGAGGTATTTGTTACCGAGGCGGGCCAGATTCATGGCAGCCTTGAGCGCCTCCCTGAATTTGTAGGAAGAAATGTTCTCCTCGATTTCAGAAGCAATCTGCGGAATCTGTGCAAGAGTCTCTGCATCAATGGCCTCCGGTTTAAGGTCAGCCGGAACCTTACCTCCGAAATACTTGTGCGTCAGGACTATAGCCCTGTTTACGAAGTTGCCGAAGATGGCAACGAGCTCGCTGTTGTTTCTGGTCTGGAAATCCTTCCAGGAGAAATCGTTGTCCTTGGTTTCCGGAGCATTTGCACAGAGCACATACCTGAGCACGTCCTCCTTGCCGGGCAACTCCTGAAGATACTCGTTCAGCCAGACAGCCCAGCCTCGCGAAGTGGAAATCTTATCCCCTTCAAGATTCAGGAACTCGTTTGCAGGCACGTTGTCAGGCAAAATGTAGTCACCGTGAGCCCGGAGCATTGAAGGAAAGACTATGCAGTGGAAGACTATGTTGTCCTTGCCGATGAAATGCACAAGTTTCGTGTCTTCAGATTTCCACCACTTCTCCCAAGTCTGAGGAAGCAGCTCCTTTGTGTTGGAAATATAACCTATAGGCGCGTCAAACCACACATAGAGCACCTTGCCTTCCGCTCCCTCAACCGGCACCGGAACACCCCAGTCCAAATCGCGGCTCACAGCTCTGGGCTGCAGCCCGCCGTCAATCCAGCTTTTGCACTGTCCGTACACATTTGTTTTCCATTCCTTGTGGGTATCCAGTATCCATTCTCCAAGCCAGGTTTCGTACTTGTCCAAAGGCAGATACCAGTGTTTGGTGGCTTTCTTTACAAGTGGAGCCCCGCTGAGTGCAGACTTCGGATTGATGAGTTCATCCGGGCTGAGTGTAGCCCCACATTTTTCGCATTGGTCACCGTATGCCCCTTCCGAGCCGCAACGCGGGCAAGTGCCGGTGATATAACGGTCAGCAAGGAAGGTTTTAGCCTGTTCGTCATAATACTGCTCACTCTCCTTGACTATGAATTTGCCTTCCTCATAGAGTTTGCGGAAGAAATCCGAGGCCATCTGCTCGTGGACCTTCGAAGAAGTCCTTGAATAGATGTCGAAATTGATTCCGAGTCCTGCGAAAGAGGATTTTATGAGAGTGTGATAACGGTCCACAATATCCTGGGGAGTCACTCCTTCCTTTTTAGCCTTGATGGTAATCGGCACCCCGTGTTCGTCCGAGCCGCAGATGAAAAGGACATCTTCGCCCTTCATCCTGAGGTATCTCACATAGATGTCAGCAGGAACATACACTCCGGCCAAGTGACCGATGTGGACAGGACCGTTGGCGTAGGGGAGTGCGCAGGTCACAAGATTTCTTTTGTATTCTTTCTTTTCCATATAATGTTGATTTTCAATTACTAAACTTGTGTTTTGAGGCGGCTGTCAGATTTGCTGAATCATCCTTGACAGAGCTGCCTTCATCTTGCCTTTTTCCGCAATGCTCTGCATTAGTTTCATCTGGGCATCAGTATCGTCAAGTTTGCCCATCAGTTCCTTCTGCAAGCTTTTGAGCTCAATTTCCATATTCATCAGCTGAAGTTTGAGCAGGGCTTTGGGAACATACATCACCAGCGTAGTGGACGTAGTGGTCAGCGAGTGCTCGAAATTCAACACTGTCAGGTTGTATTTGTCCACGAGCAGGTCGCGGGCGGTTGCAGTGAGTTCCGGATCAGAACTGTCACGGAGCCGGGCGAGTATGCTGGCCTGCGGAAGTCCGGAGTCAAAAAGCCGGGTGTATTCATCCAGCAGGAGTGAATATCGGGAGTTGCGGAATTTCAACGCATTGCCGTCCAAAGTGTCGAGTATGAACTCGGCCACCGAACTTTCCTCTCCGCTGACATAGAAACGGGAGTCCTTGTCGAAAATCAGTTTTTCATCTCCATATTCCAGCAGGAATTTCAGCAGTTCCCTTTCAGCAGACGCGGTCAAAGGTTCTTCGTCGCCGTGTGTGGGAACCTCCTTTGCCGGAATTTTGGTTTCTGCATTTTCGGATGGACCATCTTCTTCGTCCTTGAGGCCCACCGCTTCCGCATGGACACGTTCTGTCCTCTCTTCCCTCTCCCTTTCGCGGTCTCTTTGCTTTTTTTCAGCCTCCAGCATAGCCTCACGACTCTTGCGCACCCTGTCATAGAGGATTTTCTCCTCGATTCCGAATTTCTGGGCACAGGTCTGGATGTACATCGCACGTATTATCTGATCTGGAATAAGTGCAATTGTATCAGCAACTTCGTTCACCAATGAGGCTTTCTTGAGCGGGTCGTTGCCGGCCTCTCCGAGCAGCATATCCGTCATAAAGCCTATGAAGTCCTGTTCGTGGGAGGAAATATAGTCCCGGACTTGTTCGAGAGTGTGGGAACAGGCAAATGAATCGGGGTCTTCCCCGTCCGGCAGCAGTACCACCCTCACGTTCAGCCCTCCCTTGAGCACCAGACCTATACCTCTTATGGCTGCGTGTATTCCGGCACTGTCTCCGTCGTAAATGATTGTGACATCGTTTGCAAACCTCTTGATAAGGTCCACTTGTCCCGTTGTGAGGGAAGTGCCGCTGGATGCAACCACATTCATAATGCCCAACTGGTGCATAGACAGGACATCCAGATAGCCCTCCACAAGTATGCACTTGCGCTGGCGTGCAATCTCGTTTTTGGCGAAATATATTCCGTAGAGCGATTTGTTCTTGACGTAAATCTCTGTTTCAGGAGAGTTTACATATTTCGCTACGCTTTTGTCCGTTTTGAGTGTGCGGCCTCCGAATGCTATTATCTGTCCGTTTACGGAATGTATCGGAAATATTACCCTGTCGTAGAAACGGTCCACCAATGAACCGTCATCCCTTCTTATGCAAAGCCCCGTTTCCACGAGATAATCGCTCTTGTAACCGGCTGCAAGGGCTTCCTGTGCAAGACGGTCACGAGACTGAGGAGCCCATCCGAGGCCATATTTCTCAATGGTGGCATCCTCAAGTTTCCGTTTCCCGTTGAAATATTCATAAGCTATGGCCATCCCGTCAGGTTCGCGCAGACACTTGCGGAAAAATTCACCGGCAAATGCGGAAACCACCATCAGGGATTCTTTGTGCTGCATTCGGGCTATATCCTCTGCAGTCTCTTCCTTTTCGTTTACCTCTATGTGATATTTCTTTGCCAGATAGCGGATTGCTTCAGGAAAAGTCAGGCTCTCATGTTCCATCACAAAGTCAACGGCAGTGCCGGCCTTACCGCAACCGAAGCATTTGAATATGCCTTTGCTCGGGGAAACCGAAAATGACGGGGTCTTTTCATTGTGGAACGGGCAGCAGGCAATCCAGTTGGCACCCCGCCGCTTCAAATCGACGAAGTCCCCCACTACATCCACTATCTGTGCCGCATCCAGCACTTTTTCAACCGTCTCCCTTGCTATCATTTCAATTTGCCACTTCACTGAGGAACTTGAGCCTTACCAGGCGTATCTCCTCTTCTTCATATTCGTTTCCCAATTCCGCAAGTGCATCTTCAAGGGAATCGGACTGGGCCTCTTCCCGGAAATATGTATAGAGTTCTTCCACCACCTCATCATCGAGGGTTTGGCGTATGTAATAGTCGATGCTGAGTTTGAATCCCGACTGGACTATGGCTTCGATTTCCGTCAGCAGTTCGTCCATTTCAATGCCCAGTGCCGAGGCTATGTCGTCCAAATCCAGTTTGCGGTCAATGTTCTGTATGATGAAGACCCTGTTGTCCGATTTGTGTCCCACGGATTTCATAACGGACAGATCGTAAGGCCTCTCGATTTCGTTTTCTTCAATGTATGCCGCTATCAAGTCGGTGAAAGCCTTGCCGAACTTCTTTGCCTTGCCTTCTCCCACTCCCTGGCAGCGCTGAAGCTCCTCCGCAGTGAGAGGGTAAAGTATGGACATATCCTCCAAAGCTGCATCGCTGAAGATTACCCAAGGCTGAAGTTTGAGCTTGTGTGCCACGTCCTTGCGCAGTTCCTTAAGCATTTTCAGGAGCATTTCGTCTCCGCCTCCGCCTCCCACTTTTGACAATGGAATCGCTCCGTCGTCATCATCGTCTTCTCCGGCCGCAAAAACCCTGTCCTCTGTCATCAGTATAGGAGTTGGATGTGCAGTATATTCCCGGCCCTTCTCCGTGGCTGAAATAAGACCGTAGGAATCTATGTCCTTTTCAAGCAGGTGAAGCACCAGACCCTGGTGTATGGCAGAGCACCAGAATTTTGCGGAATAATCCTTTCCTGCTCCGAAATACTCCAGTTCGTCGTGCTTGTAGGATTTTATGAGGGAATTGCTCTCTCCTGCAAGAATATTTGCGAGATGTTCGGTTTTGAATCTTTCAGGAAGGGACAGAATCAGGTTGAGTATCAAGCACATCTGTTCTGAGCCTTCAAAATGTTTCTTGGGATTTATGCAGTTGTCGCAATTTCCGCAGTTTTCCAGGGGAAAATCTTCTCCGAAATAATTCAGCAGCAGTTTGCGCCGGCACTGGTTGGACTCGGCATAGGCTACTGTCTCTGCAAGCAGCTGTTTGCCGATTTCCTGCTCCGACACAGGCTTGCCCTGCATAAACTTTTCGAGCTTCTGTATGTCCTTATAACTGTAATAGGTGATGCACTGTCCTTCGTTCCCGTCCCTGCCGGCCCTTCCTGTCTCCTGATAATATCCTTCCAGACTCTTGGGAATGTCGTAGTGGATGACAAAGCGCACGTCAGGTTTGTCAATTCCCATTCCGAAGGCTATGGTTGCTACAATCACGTCCACTTCTTCCATAAGGAAGGCATCCTGGTTCTCAGCCCTGGTCTTGGCATCCAGTCCGGCGTGGTAGGGTCTTGCCTTGATGCCGTTGACATCGAGCAGCTGCGCCATTTCTTCCACCTTCTTGCGGCTGAGGCAGTAGATGATGCCGGATTTGCCGGGGTTTTGACGTATATATTTTACAATATCCCGTTTCGGGTCATTCTTGTCCCTGATTTCGTAGTAGAGATTCGGACGGTTGAACGAGGATTTGAATATTTTGGCATCCTGGATTCCGAGGTTCTTGAGTATGTCGTTCTGGACTTTCGGGGTGGCCGTAGCGGTTAGGGCTATAATGGGGGATCTGCCTATTTCATCAATGATTGACCTGATTTTACGGTATTCCGGGCGGAAATCGTGGCCCCATTCGGAGATGCAGTGGGCTTCGTCTATGGCGTAAAACGAGACTTTGATTTCTTTCAGAAGCTCCACATTGTCGGCTTTCGTGAGGGATTCGGGAGCCACATAGAGCAATTTGGTGACACCTGAAATCAAGTCGCTCCGCACTTCTGCAATCTGTGAACGGCTCAGGGAGGAATTCAGGAAATGGGCTATGCCTTCGTTGCCCTCCACAAAGCCGCGTATCACATCCACCTGATTCTTCATCAATGCTATGAGAGGGGATATGACAATGGCAGTGCCCTCCATAAGAAGGGCCGGCAACTGGTAGCACATGCTTTTACCTCCACCAGTGGGCATCAGGACGAAAGCATCGTTGCCTTCAACCAGGTGTCTGATAATCTCTTCCTGCCCGCTCTTGAATGAACTGAAGCCGAAGAACTGTCTGAGTTTGTCCAGCAGAATTTCCGAAGTTAACATAGGTTTGAGCGCATTTGTGAAGCAAGTTAGTGATTATTTTTGCCATCACAAAAAATTTTGATGTTTTTGTTGTATATTTGCAGCCGCTGTTGGTGTCCCTCTTTCGAGGGGCATGGTGTTATGCGGGTATTGGAGAAACACATAAACTATTAAAATATGAAGACTTTAAGATTTTTTGCCGCAATTCTCGTGACGGCGCTTGCAATGTCCTGCAAGTCAAACAACGAGGTTAAAGTTGATGTTGAACTTCCTACATCTGCAGAGGTGGACTCTGTCAGCTACCTCATCGGTGTGAATTTCGGTTCTTTCCTCAAGGGCAACAATTTCTGCGGCGAGTTGTCAGAACTCAATATGTCCCAGATAAAGAAGGGTATGCAGGATTTCCTCAAGGCTGAGGGCAATATGTACTCTCCTGAGTTCGGCGAGCAGTTCAAAATCAATCCTGAGGAGATGGGCAGAATACTCAACGCCTACCTCGGCAAGAAGAACGATTACAAGGCTGCCTACAATAAGGCAACGGGTGAGAAGTTCCTTGCAGACAACCTCGCAAAGGGTGAGGTGAAAGTGTCAGAGAGCGGACTTCAGTACACCATTCACGAGGAAGGCGAAGGCGCAAAGGTGCAGGCAACCGACACCGTATGGGTATATTACTCAGGCAAGACCATCGACGGCAAGGAGTTTGACGGCAATATGGGTGCAGAAGAGCCTACCCGTTTCGTTGCAAACCGTGTCATCAAGGGTTGGACAGAGGGCCTCGGACTTCTCGGTGACGGTGGAAAGGCAACCTTCTATATCCCGTCAGACCTTGCTTATGGTGAAAGGGGCAATCGTGGCATCGAGCCGAATTCCGTACTGATCTTTGACGTTGAGGTCGTAAGAGTCGGCAGGGTGGCAGTCACTGACGAGAAATAATCAAAACAGAGCACAGACTATGGCACTTGAACTTGAAGGAAAAATCATTTCAAAACTTCCTGTACAGACCGGTACATCAGCCAGAGGTCCTTGGTCAAAGCAGGAGTTTGTGATTGAATATCAGGAGGGTAACTATCCCACTCAGGTTTGTATGAATGTCTGGGGAGAAGACAAGGTAAAGGATCTCGAAAGGTTCAATGCCGGCGATTCCGTCAAGGTGTCCTTCAATCTTTCCAGCCGTGAATTCAAGGAGCGCTGGTACACCGATGTGCGTGCCTGGAGAATAGAACCGCTTGCAGCGCAGGCAGCTCAGGCTCCTGCATACGGGGCTCCAGGGTTTGCAACTCCGACCGGTGCCGGAATTTCTCAGCCATCCCAGGCACCGGCTCCCGCACCGACTGATTTCGATGCTGCCGGAGCTGACACTGACGACCTTCCATTCTGATTTAGGGCATCCGGCAGGATGCAAAACCGATATTGCACCAAAATTGCAAAAAACGCAATTTTGGTGCAATGTTTTTATGGCTATTCAAACTGTTAATAAAAAAGTGCAAATTTTGCAATAAACTGCACTAAAATCAGTGCGATTTATTATATTTGTTGCACTAAACAATGTGCAAAGTTATGGACGCTTTACTTCAGACATATCGAATTAAGCTTGATCTTACTCCAGTAAACTATGTCAGATCCTTTCATGATACCATTAACTGGAAGAATAGATTAATAGGAATCCTGGGACAAAAAGGTGTCGGAAAGTCAACTATGATACTCCAGCACATCAAGATGCATGACAAGATAGAGGAGTCTCTGTATGTTCAGGCTGATGACTTCTATTTTGCCGGTCATAGGATTTATGATCTTGCTTTGGCATTCTTCCAGCGAGGCGGCAAGAAACTGTACATTGACGAAATACACAAATATGCAGGATGGACAACGGAGATCAAGATGATTTATGATCAGTTGCCTCTTCTGCAGGTAGTTTACTCGGGCAGCTCAATTCTGGATCTCAAGAAAGGTGCTAAGGCGGACTTGAGCAGAAGAACAATCGAGTATACTCTGCCTGTCCTGTCGTTCAGAGAGTACCTGAATATCTCTCAGGGGTGGAGTCTTCAGCCTTCTCCGTTGGAGGATATTCTGGCAGGAAAGGTGGACTTTCCATATGGAGAGCATAGACCGATTAAGTATTACCTGGAGTATCTGCATCACGGCTGTTATCCGTATTTTACTGAGGAGGATTTCCTGATCAAGTTGAAGCAGGCCCTCAATGCGACGGTCGAGGATGATATTCCAAGATATGCTGAGATGACAGTTGCTGCTGCTGCGAAATTGAAGAAGCTTATGTATATGCTCGCTCAGTCCGCACCTTATAAGCCGAACCATACTAACTTGGCTAGAGATCTTGACATCAGCAGGAATCTTCTTCCTGATTATATAGAGTATTTGGAGAAGTCCGGACTTTTCAATGCCTTGCGTGAGAAGTCAACAGGTGACGGCATATTGCAGAAGGTTGAGAAACTTTATCTGGACAATTCCAATATCATCTATGCCCTTGGTCTTGATAAGGCTGATGAGGGAACAATCCGTGAGACGATGTTCCTGACATGGATGAAGCAGAAGCAAACTGTATATTCATCAAAGATTTCAGACTTTGAGATTGGTGACATTACTTTTGAGGTCGGCGGCCGCAATAAGAAAGGAAAGCAGCTTAGGGAGGC
>JALFCH010000161.1 GCA_022771245.1 Rikenellaceae bacterium
AAATGAAAATATTTCCAAAATTCTTGGATATGTGAAATATTTGCGCTTACTTTGCTGGTGTATTATAATACTAATACACAATAAAGCAAGAAAACAAATGAAAAGACAACTTATCATCCTGTTGCTCGCAGCACTCTCACCAGCAATGTATGCAAATGCAAATGCATATACCATTGACACTCAAACAATTCTGCAAAATATATCCAGCCGAAGCCTGAACCATTTCAAAGGCCGGGTACAGGACAGCGAAGGCAATGGTATCGAGTTCGCCACAGTAGCTCTCGTGGACACCTCAGGAGTCGTAATAGCCGGAACCGCAGCCGGAGAGGACGGAATGTTCACGCTCAACACCACCGTAAGACTGGACTCCCCGGAAACAGCCGAGCTCGTCTGCTCATTTGTGGGTTACAGGGAATTCCGTTCCAACCTGTCAGCCTGCATAGAAAATGAAGCTGCGGACACGGTGGCACTCAAGACCATAGTCCTTGAAGAAGACACTGCAGTTCTCGCCACGGCAGTCGTGACCGGCAAAAGGGAACTTCTGGAACAGCACTTCGACAAGATAGTGATGAATGTGTCGGAACTCGCTGTGGCACAGACCGGTGACGCTCTTGATGTGTTGCGCAATTCCCCGGGAGTGACCATAGACAAGGACGGCAATGTGAAACTCAACGGACAGACTGTGGCCGTATGGATAGACGGACGCCCTTCCAATCTCTCCGGCAAAGACCTCGAAAACTTCCTTAAAGGCAGCCCGGGCAACTCCATAGACAAGGTGGAACTTATGGTCTCCCCTTCTGCAAAATATGATGCGGAGGGCAGCGGCGGAATCATCAACCTCAAGACCCGCAAAGGCTTTATGAAGGGATTCAGCGGAAGCATCAACGCCTCCGGAGCCTACGATTTTTTCTACCGCAAGCCGCATTTCAGGCAGGGAGGGGAGGCAAATCTCGGTGCAAACCTCATCTACAAGACCGACAAGACCTACACCCTCTTCTCCTACACCCCCTACTACACCGACAGCCGTTCCATCACCGACGAATACAAATGGTACGGAAGCGACTACAGCCTCTGCCAGAACTCCTTCACGGACATACATTCACAACGCCAGAGCCACGATGTGAAACTCCAGAACGACTGGCACATCAACGGCAAAGACATCTTCGGAGTAGTGGCCAATTTCCGCTACAGTGGTGATAATCAGGATATTCCCGGAAGCAATACCATCAATGACTATATCAACTGGGGGACGGAAAGCCAGAAACTGTATTCGAGTATGCGCAGCGGTACCAACACCATAGACGACAACAATTTCTTCTACACCAACCTCAACTGGACCCATACATTCGACGAGGCACGTCAGGCCGAACTCACCCTCAACCTCGACTACAGCCGCAACTGTTCCGGGCAGGACAACACCCAGAAAAACCTGTGGGACATAATTCCGGCAGACATTGTCTCAGACAAATACAAGGATTACGGGTTCTTCGAAAACACAGACAGAACGCTCAATCTCATATCCCTCAAGTCCGACTACAGTACGGTATTCTGGAAGCAGACAGGACGGATAGAGGCAGGTTTCAAATTCGCCGCATCCCTCACTGACAACGAGTTTGAACGCTACAACTTTGAGGATACCTCCAACTGGACACTTGCAGACAGCCCTTCAGAAATCAACAATTTCAAGTACAGGGAGTATATAGGCGCCCTCTACTGCAACATAGCCAAGCAGTTCGGCACCAAGTTCAATGCCCAGATAGGAGTAAGGGGCGAAGTGACTGCAACTCAGGGACTTTGGCAGGATTCCACCAGCAAAGACGGCTATTTCAACCTGTTCCCTAATGCCACCTTATCCTGGATGCCATCCCAAAAATTCATACTTTCAGCCAATTACGCCTATCGCATCAGCCGTCCGAAATACTGGCAGCTCAACCCTTTCAAGAGCTACCTCAACGCCACCACATCCATTCAGGGCAAGGCGGACCTCAAACCTTCCCTTTCACATAATGTGTCACTCTCCGCTGTGATTGCAAGCAGGATAAGCGTGTTCACAGGCTACAGCAGAATCAAGGACTACAGCGACATACAGGTGCCGGTGCTGGACAACGAAACCGGAATGATGCTTATGAAATATGAGAACTCCGGCATTCAGCAGTTTGCATATCTGGGAGCCTCCGTTTCAGAACTGCCAATCACGAAATGGTGGACGCTCACGGCAAACGCAAGTTATAACTTCCTGTATTTCAAGCCTTATGAAGGAATGTCATCCACAGTATCAGAAGGATTCACCAACATCGGTCACAGCTTAAATATGTATGCAAGCACCACCTTCTACCTCCCGAAGAACTACAAGACAGGACTGAGCGCATTCTTCGTCACCCCTCAGCTGGTGGGCTACTACAAAGTGGATATGATGTGGAAAATGGACTGGTTCCTGAGCAAGTCCCTGATGGAGGGCAAGCTCAACCTCAACCTCTATTTGAACGACATTTTCAATTCCTTCAATACCAATCTGGAGATAATCGACAACGGCCGCAAGACCTACAGCCTCAACCAGGCCATCTCAATGACCTCAATCAAACTGGGAGTAAGCTGGAATTTCGGACAATCCGCTGCCAACCGTCACAGAAACGTGGGCAATCTCGACGAGCAGAGCAGGCTTTAGCAGCCTATCACCCACTTGCTTCCCGGAATGAAGGAGAGCAACTTGGTGGTGACAGCGCAGCAGATATAGCTCAGGGCGGCTATGCACGGGATGGCAAGCCAAACGGGCACAAGCGGTTCCGCAACTGATCCGCCGATGAAAAGACGGGCTATAGGAGAGAGGAAGAACATATGCATCAGATACATTCCGAAGGTCAGTTTCGACAGGCCGGAAATGAACTTCGGAGTGGTCTTGCGCCTGATGCAGGAGAAGAGCAGAAAGGCCCCGAATGAGGCTATCAGCACATTAGGCATACAGAATTCCCAAGCCCATTCCAGAGTCGGAGTGTCTATGGGACCTCCCGGAACGCCCTTGTACCAGAAAGCCCAGCCGGTGAAGGCAGCCCCTATGAACCAGCAGATGCTGCCCACGATGAGCTTGCGGCGGCGGGACCAGTCCAGATGGTATCTTATGTAATGTGCCATAACCAGATAGCCAAGATAGCCGGAGCAATACCAGAGCATAGTGAAACCGTTCCAGAAACATTCTCCCCAGAGTTCCGGAGCAATGAAACGGTGAATCCACGGGATGAAGGTGGAAACTCCGAAAAGTCCGAGGAATATGAGCTCATCCTTTGCCGATGCCCTCTCCAGCCACGGAGACACCACAGGAATAATGAGATAGAGGCTTATGAGCGGGTACATAAACCACAGGTGCCCCGCCATAGACGGAAAGTTGAACGGCAGCAGCTTCAGGTCGGCGAGAGACTGTTCCCAGGTCATTCCTCCCCACGCGAGAGGCAGCAGGGAATAGAGCAGGAAAAAGCAGGCCATAGGCGGGAGTATGCGCAGAAAACGACTCTTGTAGAACTGCCCCATACTGACTCCCGATTTCATAGGCACCAGCAGAAAAGCCGATACTATCATAAACAGCGGCACGGAAATCCTCCCGCAGAACCCGTCGTAGAAGGCCACCCAGAAGCGGTTGCTTTCGTTGAGCAGCTGGGACATATTGCTGGCAAGCCCCACGGCATTTTCGGTTCCGTAAAAATTTTCGCTGGCGTGGACAAGCATCACCAGAAAGCAGGCAATCACCCTTATATAGTCCACAAAGACAACGTGTTCACGAGAAGTTTCAGCTTTCATATTCATTTTGATTTGACTTTCAACGTTATGATTTTCTGAAATTTAAGAAAAACGAGCCTATTGAAAAAGCGATTCAACCTGGCGGATGCTGAGGGCATTGGAGATGCTGTGGTCGCCGCTTCTGGTGCGGATGAGATAGCTCAGGAAGGCTCCGGAGTCGAGGGCTTCTCCCAAGTCACGGGCAAAGGCTCTGATATAAGTGCCTTTTGTGCAGTTTATGCGTATCTCGGCTATGGGGAGACCTAAGCTTCTCGCGTCCACCACGTTGATACGGCTGTTCTTCTCCTTTGCCCTGAGGATTTCGTCTTCTGTCATTCCGCTGTAGTCGGGGTCAAAGGCAGGAGCGTGAAGCATATTGCCGGACTCACTGAAGGATAGCAGTTCCAGATTGTCTATGCGTATTCTTGCAGGGCGTATGAGTTCACTCTGGTCTTGAGTCAAGGCCTGACGCTTATAGAGTTTGCGGGCGAGTTCGTAGGCGCGGACTCCGTCGATGGACTTGGCACTGAACAGCGGGGCTATCTGCTCCTGCTCGCCGAGGAAAGACTTGAGAGCCTTGCAGAGAGATGCCTCATTTACAGCATCGGTGCTGAAACGGCAGTCCGGGGCCTTTTCCAGGTCGTAAGAGGGAGTGGTAGCTCCAAAAGAAATGCCGGCAATATATTCCTTGTCCCTTGCCTGCAGAGCTTCCGCCCTCTTGGTGGCATTGCCTATGCAGACCATCAGCACCCCTGTTGCCAGAGGGTCGAGTGTACCGGCGTGCCCCACCTTGAGATTCTTCTTTCCGAAATGCCTGCAGGCGAGCCATTTGACTTTGCGGACCACATCGGCGGAAGTCCACCTGTAGGGTTTATCAACAACAAGGACTATCCCATCCGGATAGTCCTCGATGTTGTGTGTGAATGGTTTCAGTTCTGTCATAAGGAGCTATTGGCAAACTGGAATTTTGTCGATTCTTCTCTGATGGCGGCCTCCGAGGAAACTGTCCGCCATAAAGGCATCCACAATTTCAAGTGCAGTTTCAAGCGGGATGAAACGGGCAGGAAGCACGAGCACATTGGCATTGTTGTGTTCCTTGACCAGTTTGCCCACTTCCACGCTCCAGGCGAGTCCAGCCCTTATGCCCTGATGTTTGTTCAAGGTGATGGCCATACCGTTTCCTGTGCCGCAAAGGGCGATTCCCAGCTCGACTTCAGCATTCTCCACGGCGCTTGCCAGAGGATGTGCCACGTCCGGATAGTCCATACTGTCGGTGCTGTCCGTACCGAAATTCACCATAGAATGTCCCTTTGCCTGGAGATGGGCGATAATCGCCGCCTTGTATTCCACTCCTGCGTGGTCGCTGCAAATACCGATTTTCATAACTATTTTCCCAAATTTGCTACGGCTGCATCAATCCTTGACGCAAATTCGTCACGTCCCAGGAGGGTCACGATGTCGGCAATTCCCAGGCCGCTGGATGCACCCACAAGAGCAAGCCTGAGGCAGTTCATAACCTTGCCCATAGGCCATTCATTGCCTCGGATGTACTCTTCGAGCGGTCCTTCGAGAGTTTCCTTAGTGAAGCCATCCTTGCCGCACTTGTCTGCGAAATCCTTTATGAATTCTGCAACCTGGAGCGCAAGTTCCACATTTTCGCTCTTCCAGAACTTCGCCACGTCCTTCTCGACATACTCCTTCGGAGCCACAAAGAGATAGGAGGCGATGTCCCAGAAATCAGCCACGAAAGTAGCCCTTTCCTTAATCAGGCTCACGACTTTCTGCACGTAGGCCTTAGGGAAGTATCCAGTCGCGAAATCCGGATCCGGACGATACTCCACGCCGCATTTCTCTGCACACTTCGGACAGTGGACAGTGAGACCGTGCTGCTTGAGCACAGGCTTGAAAAGCTTGGTGAGCTCGTGGTCGCTCTTTTTGCGCAGATACTCCTTGTTGTACCACTTTGCCTTCTCGGGGTTGAACTTGGCACCGTGCATCACCACCCTTTCGAGTGAGAATGCCTGGATGAGTTCGTCCATTGTGAAGAGTTCGCGGTCGTCGCCCGGGTTCCAGCCCAGCATTGCGAGCATATTCACGAAAGCCTCAGGGAAATAGCCGTCCTCACGATAGCCCCTTGACACCTCGCCCTCAGCGTTCACCCATTTGAGCGGGAACACAGGGAAACCGAGCCTGTCTCCGTCCCTCTTGCTGAGCTTGCCCTTGCCGTCTGGTTTGAGCAGCAGGGAAAGATGAGCAAAGCGCGGCATTGTGTCCTGCCATCCGAAAGCCTCGTAAAGCAGGTAGTGCAGAGGCAGAGACGGAAGCCATTCCTCACCGCGGATCACCTCGGTGATTTCCATCAGGTGGTCATCCACGATGTTTGCAAGATGGTAGGTAGGGAGTTCGTCAGCCCTCTTCCAGAGCACCTTGTCATCCAGGGTGGAAGTATTGACCTCCACGTGGCCGCGAATGAGGTCGTCCATCTTGACTGTTCTGTCCTCGGGCATCTTGAAACGTATGGTCCAGTCACTGCGTTCCTCAAGCAGTCTTGCCACTTCCTCCGCAGGAAGGCTCAGGGAGTTGCGCAGGGAGCCTCTGGTGCTGTAGTTGTAGATGAAAGTCTGTTTGTTGGCCTCCATCTCAGCCCTGATTTTGCCAAGTTCCTCTGCCGTGTCGAAAGCATAATAGGCATAACCCTTCTGCACAAGTTCCTCCGCATATTTACGGTAAATCGGCTTGCGCTGGCTCTGCCTGTATGGCGCGTGGGGATGCTTGTCGGAAGCCACCTCCACCACTTTTCCGTTCTCGTCCACTCCCTCGTCCGGAATGATGCCGCACCAGTTCAGAGCCTCGATGATATAGGCCTCTGCTCCGGGCACAAACCTCTGGGAATCAGTGTCCTCGATACGGATTATGAAATCTCCGCCCTTCTGTTTGGCATAGAGATAATTGTAAAGCGCCGTCCTCACACCGCCCATATGAAGAGGACCGGTTGGGGATGGCGCAAATCTTACTCTTGTACGTCTTTCCATTGTTTAAATTTCCAATGTGACAAGACTAAAACATCTCTGACTCTGTGTTTGGAGTCTCTTCTTCAGTCTTAGGTGCATCCTGACGGAACTCGCGGCGCGGTCCCCTGTTGTCACGACGGTCGCCTCTGCGGTCGTCACGGCGAGGTGCCTTGTTATCGCGGCGGTCAGAGTCACGACGAGGCTTGTCGGATGAAGACCTCGGCTTGCGCTCAGGCTCCACATATCCTTCAGGTTTCTCGAGAAGTGCACGGCGGGAAAGTCTCATCTTGCCTGTCTTTGCATCGATTTCGAGAAGTTTCACGTCCACTTCGTCGCCAACTGAAAGCACGTCCTCAACCTTATCGGTCTTCTTCCAGTCAAGCTCGGAGATGTGCAGGAGACCTTCCTTGCCCGGAAGAATCTCAACAAATGCTCCGAACTCAAGTATTGAAACGACTTTGCCGTGATATGTTGCACCGACCTCAGGCACAGCGCAAATGCCGTTGATCCAGGACAGAGCCTTGTCCATAGCTTCTTTGTTGTCTCCGAAGATATCCACAACACCCTCGCTCACTCCGTTGTTCTGCTCCTCTGTGATTGTAACCACAGTGCCAGTCTCGCGCTGAATCTTCTGGATAACCTCTCCGCCCTTGCCGATGATGGCTCCGATGAACTCGCCCGGAACACGGATCTGGATGATGCGCGGAACGAATGGCTTGTAGTCCTCACGTGGCTCGCTGATGGTCTTGAGCATTTCGCCCATAATGTGCATACGACCCTGTCTTGCCTGCTCGAGAGCCTTGGCAAGAACTTCATAGGACAGACCGTCCACCTTGATGTCCATCTGTGTTGCAGTTATACCGTCCTTGGTACCTGTCACCTTGAAGTCCATATCCCCGAGATGGTCCTCGTCTCCGAGAATATCGGTGAGGATTGCATAGCGGTCGTTAGGTTTCTCAGCATCGGTGATGAGTCCCATAGCCACACCTGCCACCGGCTTGCTTATCTTCACTCCGGCATCCATAAGTGCGAGGCAGCCTCCGCAAACACTCGCCATTGAAGACGAACCGTTGGACTCGAGTATGTCTGAAACCACGCGGATTGCGTAAGGATTTTCAGGAGCCACAGGAACTACCGGCTTGAGAGCTCTCCAGGCGAGGTTGCCGTGACCGATTTCACGACGTCCCACACCCCTCTGAGCCTTTGCCTCTCCAGTTGCGAAAGGAGGGAAGTTGTAGTGGAGAACGAACTGGGAAGTACCCTGTACGAGAACTTCGTCAAGTTCCTTCATATCCATCTTGGTGCCGAGAGTTACCGTTGCAAGGGACTGGGTCTCGCCACGGGTGAAGATTGCACTTCCGTGTGCGCAAGGCAGGTAACCCACCTCGCACCATATCGGGCGCACTTCATTTGTCTTGCGGCCGTCCAGACGCTGTCCTTCGTCGAGGATGAGGTTGCGCATTGCAGCCTTCTCCACAGCGTGGTAGTAACGGTCCACCATCATCTGCTTGTCTTCGCGCTCCTCCTCAGGAATGGTCTGCATAAACTCTTCCTTGATTGCATCGAAGGCATCGCTGCGGGCGTGCTTGTCCTGGCCGGACTTTGCCACAGCGTAGCACTTGTCGTAGCAGAAAGCCTCCACAGCCTTCTTGAGTTCCTCATCATTGACCTCGTGGCAGTAAGTCCTCTTCACGGTCTTGCCACATTCCTCAGTCAATTCCATCTGCACCTTGCAGTGCTTCTTGATTTCTTCGTGTGCGAATTTGATGGCCTCGAGCATATCAGTCTCGCTGACTTCCTTCATCTCGCCCTCAACCATCATGATGTTGTCGTATGTCGCTGCAACCATAAGGTCCATATCGGCATTCTCCATCTCGCTGAAATTAGGGTTGATCTTGAACTGTCCGTCAATACGCACAACCCTCACCTCAGAAATAGGGCCTCCGAAAGGAATGTCACTTACAGCAAGTGCGGCTGAAGCAGCGAGTCCTGCGAGTGCATCCGGCTGGATGTCCTTTTCTGCGGAGATAAGATTCACCTGAACATAGACCTCAGCGTGAAAATCTTCCGGGAACAAAGGCCTGAGAGCCCTGTCCACAAGGCGCGCAGTGAGAATCTCGGCATCTGTAGCCTTGCCTTCCCTCTTCATGAAACCGCCCGGAAAACGTCCTGCAGCATAGAATTTTTCTTTGTAATCCACCTGGAGCGGCATAAAATCCACGTCGTCTTTCGCATCCTTGGCAGCTGTAACTGTTGCAAGGAGCATAGTACCGCCCATTTTTACCACAACGGCACCGTCAGCCTGCTTTGCCAACTTGCCGGTCTCAATCTCGATTATCCTTCCGTCTGATAATTCGATTTTTTTGTTGATGATATTCATTAATGCTCTTCTCGACCTGCCTCCCCCATTGGGAGCCGATTAGTAATACTGTTCCGTAATATTCGTGTGTATATGTTGTTTTCCGGACGACGCCGCGGGTCGAAATTTTTGTGAACGCCGCCTGGATATGCTGCTTGGTTGAAGGGAAAACAGATGCAAGACAATTTTCCCAAAAAGCGAAAAAAGGCAGCTCCGATTTTCGGAGCAGCCTCATTTCTGTGCAGGAAACTATCGGCGCAGACCGAGTTCCTTGACGATAGCCCTGTATCTCTCGATGTCAACTTCCTTGAGGTAGTCAAGAACGCGACGTCTTTTACCTACGAGCTTGAGAAGTGCACGGCGTGTGCCGAAGTCCTTCTTGTTGGATTTAAGATGCTCGGTGAGGTGAGCGATACGGTAGGAGAACAAAGCTACCTGGCTCTCTGGAGAACCTGTGTCAGTGTTGGACTTTCCGTATTTCGCGAAAATCTCCTGTTTTTTCTCTGGTGAAAGGTATTCAGCCATTTTTGAAAAAATTTAAGATTAAACATTACTAAAACTTTCGGGCCACTGTCGGTAAGCCCAAAGCGGGCGCAAAGTTAAGACTTAAATTTCATTTAACCAAAGGTTGGTCGCGCAAAAAATTCGGAAAACTATTCCACGGTAACGGATTTGGCCAGATTGCGCGGCTGGTCCACATCAAGCCCCTTGGCATCTGCAATGTAGTATGCGAAGAGCTGCAGTGGTATGGACACCAGCACCGGCATCAGACAAGGATCGGTCACAGGCACACGAATGGCATAGTCAGACATTTTGGACACCACCTCGTCGTCATTGGACACCACCGAAATGACCACTCCCCCACGGGCCTTGACTTCCTGCACATTGCTTGCAGTCTTCTCGTAAAGAGCATCGGGAATGGCTATTGCAAGCACGGGCATAGTCTTGTCTATCAGAGCAATAGGTCCGTGTTTCATCTCCGCTGCAGGATATCCGTCGGCGTGGATATAGGAAACCTCCTTGAGCTTCAACGCCCCTTCCAGAGCCACAGGGAATTCATAGCCCCTACCTATATATATAAAGTCCCTGGAGTCTTTGAATTTTTCCGCAAGTTCCTTGATCGGGGCATCCAATGTGTCGAGTTCTGCCTGAACAAGCATCGGCAGGTCCAGCAGGGCCTTGGAAAGTTGCTCGAAACGGTCACGGGATATGCGGGTGAGGGTGTTGGCGAGGGTGAGGGCTATCATAGCGAACACCGTAACCTGACCCGTAAAGGCTTTGGTGGAGGCCACACTGATTTCCGGACCTACGTGAATGTAGCACCCGGCATCACTTGCCCTGGCAACCGACGAGCCTATGACATTGCATATTCCGAAAACAAAACATCCCGCCGCCTTTGCCAGGCTCATAGCAGCGAGAGTGTCGGCTGTCTCTCCTGACTGGGAAACGGCAATCACCACATCTTCAGGGCTCAAAACCGGATTCCTGTATCGGAACTCGGATGCATATTCCACTTCCACCGGTATGCGGCAAAGGTCCTCGATAAGATGCTCACCTATCAGGGATGCGTGCCAGGATGTTCCGCAAGCGACGACTATGATCCTGCGTGCAGAAAGGAAACGGTAGGCATTATCCCTCACGCCGCTGAGAATCACATCATAAGAGTCCGGGCTCAATCTTCCGCGCAGACAGTCCATAATGGTCTTGGGCTGTTCGTGTATCTCCTTGAGCATAAAATGTTTATATCCTCCCTTCTCAAGTTCGGATATGTTCATTTCGAGCTTCTTGACATCAATCGGACACTCTGCATTGTCGAAATTCACGACCCTAAGCGGCTTATTCTTCGTCAGGACTGCAATTTCCCCGTCCTGCAGATAGACCACCTTGTCGGTATATTCCACAATCGGCGTGGCATCGGATGCAAGGAAATATTCCCCTTCACCTATGCCCACAACCAAGGGTGAGGACTGGCGTGCGACTATGATTTCATCTTCCCGGCCCTTTTCAACGACGGCTATGGCATAGGCTCCGATAACCTGTTTGAGAGCCCCGCGCACGGCATCCAGAAGTGAACATTTATTTGTATTGCGCACATACTCAATCAGATTCACAAGCACCTCCGTGTCTGTTTCACTTTTGAACTCATAACCTTCCCTGATGAGCGCCTTCTTGAGCAGAGCCCAGTTTTCGATGATGCCGTTGTGGATGAGGGCGATATTCTCAGTGCAGGAATAATGTGGATGCGCATTCACGGAATTAGGTTCTCCGTGGGTGGCCCATCTGGTATGTGCAATGCCGCAACTTCCTTCGACATCCTTACCTTCTACAAAATTCTCAAGAGCCG
>JALFCH010000167.1 GCA_022771245.1 Rikenellaceae bacterium
TTTGAATGATATTCAGCATTGTCTGTTTATTTTTTCTATTAGTCTGACTTTTTCCTTGAAACGGCCGGCTCTGATGCCGGGAGTGGTCATAGTGATGCCTGCGCAGTACTTGCTTATGCGGCAGGGAAGTATCCTGTGACGCAGCAGAATTTCTCTCATACGGCTCCCGGCCCGACCGTCCTGTTTCAGCTCTATGATGACGGCATTGCCGAGTCCGGCCTCCATTCCTGTGCGGAAGTTCCTGAATCTCACATCCATATCTATTGTGAGTCTTTCGCTGCGTTCAGGATTGACGAGGGTTATGCGTTTGAAGGCGGTGCCGAGTGAAGCCCCGAGGGAGCCGGCATCATATAAACAACGCTCCCCAAGCCAGGAAGTTGCAACTTCGTCGCAGGCATAGTAAGGATAGGCCTCTTCTGTGAGTTGAATCCTCTTTTTCTTTGTGCGTGAGTGGTTGTTCTTGTTCTTGATTTCGAGGAAGCAGACTCCGGAGGAAGAATAGCGGCGGGTTCGGATTTTCTGCCTCACCAGTTTTCCCCTCCTGTGCTCGGTGTAGGTCGTCAGGGCGGGAGTGTCGAAATAGACGCTGTCATAGTCCTGAATGCGTTTGCCGCCCTCCTCAAACACCATATATCCGCAGTCCAATGCCTCGCTCAACAGAGCTGCAAGTCTGGGCTCGGACGTGAGGTATTTGGTGTCGATGCGGTTCATAAGGCGTATGCCGTCCATCTCGGAAAGGCTTATGGAAGCGAAACCGTCCATAAGCCCCTCCAGCGAAGCAAGTTCCTGCCTATTCATTGCCCTCCTCAACCGAATACTCAAACAATTTGTAGCGTATCAGTTTGCCTTTAGGGTTGTAAACATACTCGGTTTTCTTGCGCCCAAGTTCATCAAACTCGAATTTGCGTATATTGTCCAGCTTCCCGTTGGGACCATAGACCAATTCCCTCGAGACTTTCCCGTTCTCCCCGTATTCGAAAATCTTCCTCCATTTCACCCCGTAGCGGTCGTATTCCGCCTCTTCGATTTTGCGTCCCAGGTTGTCATAGACGGTGAGATGGTCCATAATCTTGGCCGTGGACCCGGCATCCACGTTCCATTCCTTGACTGTAAGATTTCTCTTGTGCGGTTTGCCCACCTGGGCATCGCTCTGTATTGCGCCGAACAACAGCAGTGCCGCTGCGGCGATGAACTTGAAGGTTGTTTTCATTTGTGAATTCGTACCTTGCGTTCTTCCTGTTTATTTCTCGTCCGGTGCGTATTTGAAAGGATCGAGCGGGGAGTCGTATTCGAAATAATCTTCGGCAGTGAAGAACCTGTCCAGTTCGACAGCCGCGTTTTCAATGGAATCGGAGGTGTGTACTATGTTTTCCTGTGCACTGAGGGAATAGTCGCCCCGGATGGTTCCCGGAACTGCCTTGCTGCCTTTGGTGGCACCAGCCATAGCCCTTACAACCTGCACGGCATCATAGCCTTCCCAGCAGCAGAGTATTACCGGAGCAGCCTTCATACTTGCCGTAATCCACGGGAAAAACGGTCTGTCGATAAGATGGGCATAATGTTTTGCAAGGATTTCATCGTCAAGCCGGGCCATCTTGAGGGCCACAAGCTTCAGACCTCTCTTTTCAAATCGTGAGATGACTTCCCCCACGATGCCCCGCTGCAGCGCGCCGGGCTTGAGTATTACAAGTGTTCTTTCCATAATTTTAGTGTAGTGGTTACTGATTGTGTATCAGAAACGGAAAGTGTCCGTGAATGATACAATCTGCAAATGTAACAAATTTTTCACACCGCAAGGCATACGTAATCATTAAAATATCGTTTGCTTCATCTTTTATAATCTACATTTAGTCTATACAGCTCTATATAAATTGGAAATTGTGTTTATATTTGCGCCGCTTTTGAAAGAATAATTATGAAGGACAAACTTTTCATTTTCGATCTTGACGGCACGCTCATAGACTCAGTGCTGGACCTCGCAGCTGCCGGAAACCATACCCTTGCTCTGCACGGCTTCCCCACACATCCTATGGAAGCTTACTACAAATTTGTAGGGAACGGCATAGGCAAACTGATGGAGAGGGCTTTGCCGTCTGAAGATGCTGACACGGCTGAGGATTATCTGGATGATTTCCGTGCGTATTACAATGACCATCTATGCGACCACACCCATCCCTATCCGGGTGTGCCCGAGTTGCTGGAGAAGATTCAGCAGGCAGGGGCAAAAATCGCTGTGGCATCCAACAAGTATCAGCAGGCCACCGAAATGCTGGTGGGCCGGCTCTTTCCTCAAATAAATTTTGCGGCCATTTGCGGACAGCGTGACGGGGTGCCCCGCAAACCCTCCCCGGAAGTGGTCTATGAAATCGCAGCACGGACAGGAACGGAACTCGGGAATGTAATCTATGTCGGAGATTCCGATGTGGATATGCGCACGGCAGCCAATGCCGGGGTGAAGGCGGTGGGTGTCACTTACGGCTTCTGCCCGCGGGAAATTGTGGCATCTTTCAATCCCTGGAAGGTCGTGGACTCGGCGCGGGAACTTCAGGATGTTCTGTTTCCCGCTCGCTGACCCTAAAAATTTCGTTGTTCGGCGCAGATATTTTTTGCCATAATAAAAATTAGTTTTATACTTGCACCGCAATTCAATTTTACAGAAAAAAGGAACTACGCAATATGGAACAGAAAAGAAGACGTGTTGTAAGCTATGCAAATATGGACGAGGCTCTCGCTGCCGCGTTCAATGAGAAATATCCGAAGGGATTCTCAGATTATCTTCCTGATTTGAAGGAATATCCGAAACCTGACGGAACATCTTTCTATGCAGTTACAGTGGAAACTGAGGATGCCATCTGCCTCGTGAAAATAGAAATCAAGACCGATGATGTCGAGGATATCGAGAGATGGCTGGATTCCGATGACGATGATGAAGGGGATGAGGGAGGTTCAGGAGACGATTCGGCTTCTCTTCCGGACGACAACATTTCCCAGTACTCAACCGGTGATGATGAAACTGTGGACGGGGACTAGTCTTTGCCATACAGATTTCCGGAAGACATGAACATTATGCGGGCGGACGGATGCAATTCCTGTCTGCCCGTTATTAGGTTTGGGGATGAGTAATCCTCAAAAAGATGGAAATATTTTTCTATCTTTGTGAGCTATGCCGATTGATGAGATGACCCGCTTATGAACAAGGATTATTCACTTAAATTCAGACTACTTACCCGATTCCGCAAATTCCTGTCCCGATTCCCCGAGAAAAACCTTGTGATGGTTCTGTCTCTGATTGTGGGTGTTCTCTGCGGTCTGGCGGCTGTGCTTCTGAAATTCCTGATTGAGTGGATACATCACGGCCTGACCTTCTGGTTCGGGGAGAACGACCTCTGGAACTATCTCTTTCTGGTTTATCCGGGACTGGGTATGCTCGTGGCTATGCTCTTCGTGAAATACGTGGTGCGCGACAACATAGGCCACGGAGTGACCAAGGTGTTGCTGGCAGTTTCCAAGAACGAATCCAAAATCCGCAGTCACAATATGTGGACCTCCCTTGTGGCCAGTTCGGTGACAATCGGAGCCGGCGGTTCAGTGGGTGCCGAGGCACCTATAGTCTATACCGGGGCAGCAATAGGTTCCAATCTGGCACGCTATGCGGGACTGTCCTATAAGAACGTGACCATCTTGCTCGGATGTGGAGCCGCAGGAGCAGTGGCCGGGATATTCAAAGCTCCTTTGGCAGGTGTGCTTTTCACTCTGGAGATTCTGCTCTTCAACATATCGATGTCTTCCATCCTGCCGCTGCTGCTGTCCACTGTGTCTGCAACCGTGGTGTCCTATATCTTTCTGGGCAACGGAGCGGCCTTCAAATGTGATCTGATGCCTTTCACGATGCACAATATCCCGTTCTACATCATACTGGGACTGTTTTGTGCCGCCTGCTCCATTTATTTCACAAGGACCACGCTCTGGCTGGAAGACAAAATCAAATCCATCAAGTCCCCCTATTTGCGCTGGGGAGTTTCTGCATTGGGACTGGGTTTGCTGATTTTCCTCTTCCCTCCGCTCTATGGCGAGGGTTATGGCACGGTCAATGACCTTCTCGCTTGCAAACAAATCAATTACGATGGAGACACCTTCCTTGCACCGGTGCTCCATTACCCTTGGGCGGTGCCGCTGTTCTTCCTCGTGGTCCTCATACTGAAAGTCTTCTCGATGTCCTTTACAAATGCCGGAGGAGGAGTGGGAGGTACTTTCGGTCCCACCCTGTTCATCGGTGCCCTCGCCGGTTTCGTGGTTGCCAGGACCATCAATCTGATACTTGGATTTTCGCCATATTCCGTGCCTGAACAGAATTTTGTGCTGGTGGGAATGGCAGGACTGATGGCCGGGGTGATGCAGGCTCCTATGACTGCCATCTTCCTCATTGCCGAGATTTCCGGCGGCTATGAACTCTTTATCCCTCTGATTATCACGGCGACCATATCCTTCGGCATCACGAGGGTATTCGAGCCTTATTCGATATACACCAAGCGAATTGCCAAGAGAGGTGAACTGCTGACTCACGACAGTGATCAGGCAGTGCTTACCTTGCTCAAAGTCAACGACTTGATTGAGACTGACTTCAACACCATACACATAGACGACACTTTCGGACAACTTCTCGACACCGTTGCAGGAAGCAAGAGAAACATATTCCCGGTTGTGGATTCCTCAGGCCGTTTCCAGGGCTATGTGAAACTCGATGACATCCGGCCCGATATGTTCCGTACGGAGTTCTATGACACCAGACACGTGTTCAACTATATGAGAAGCGCCCACACATACGTCTATGTGGACGAGAAGATGGAAAGCGTGATGGCAAAGTTTGAAAAGACAGGGGCTTGGAATCTGCCTGTGGTGACTCAGGACAGGAAATATGTGGGCTATGTGTCCAAGTCCAAAATCTTCTCAGCTTACCGCAGCCAACTCAAGGAAGTATCTCACGAATAGCTTATGAAGGATTTGTATATAAAGAAAATAGCCTCCATCTTGGGGGTGCGCGACTGGCAGGTGGAAAACACCGTTCAACTCTTTGACGACGGGGCCACCGTGCCGTTCATCAGCCGTTACCGCAAGGAACGTACAGGTTCGCTTGACGAAGTGGCAATTGCTCAGATCAAACATCTGTCGGAGGATTTCGGGAGGATGGAAAAGCGCAAGCAGACCATCCTGGAGACCATTGAGGCTGCCGGTGCATTGACCGGGGAGCTTGCCCGGGCCATCGAAGAATGCGTTGAGGAGAATGTGCTTGAAGACCTCTATCTGCCTTTCAAGCCTAAGCGCCGCACCAGGGCCACAGCTGCCCGCGAAGCCGGATATGAACCTTTGGCCGACCTGCTGTGGAACAACCGCAGCAATGACCCTTTGCGGGATGCCTCAAAATTTGCAGACCCCGAAGCTGCCCTTGCCGGTGCCCGTGACATCATTGCAGAACGCATTTCCGAGACTCCGGCCATCAGGGAGGCTATGAGGCAGATTTTCCGCACACGCAGGATAGTCACCCGCAAATCCCGCAATGCCCCCGCAGACAAGGCTGACAAATATCGCAGCTATTCCGATTATTCCGAACCTCTTGCCCATATTGCTCCGCACCGTCTTCTGGCCATACTCCGCGCCTGTGATGAAGGGGTGCTGTCCATAGGGCTGGACTGTGATGAGGAAAAGTGCTGCAAGAAAATATATTACGAATTCTGTCAGGAGCACCGTTACCCGCCCAAAGCCGCTGCAGAGCAGATTCAGATGGCAATTGAGGATTCCTTCGGGAGATTGCTGGAGCCTTCCATCAGCAGCGAAATCATACGTGAGGCAAAGCAGAAGGCCGATGTCGAGTCCATACGCATATTCGGAGACAACCTCCGCCAGCTCCTGCTCGCCGCACCGGTGGGACAGAAGCGTACTCTTGCGATAGACCCCGGATTCAGAACAGGCTGCAAGGTCGTATGCCTGGATGCCGAAGGAAATCTGCTGCATCACGAAGCCATATTCCCGCATCCGCCTGTCAATGACAAGGTCAAGGCCATAACTGCGGTGTCCTCGATGATAGCGCAATACGGAATTGAGGTCATAGCCATCGGCAACGGCACTGCTTCCCGTGAAACTGAGGAGTTCATAAAGAGGGTGCCCAAACCTGCGGGTGTGAAAGTCTTTACTGTGAGTGAGGACGGGGCGTCCATCTATTCGGCATCCGAAGTGGCAAGGGAGGAATTTCCGGAATATGATGTGACCGTCAGGGGTGCCGTTTCCATAGGCAGACGGCTGATGGACCCGCTTGCTGAACTTGTGAAAATTGACCCGAAGTCGCTCGGAGTGGGGCAGTACCAATATGATGTGGACCAGACTGCATTGAGAAACAAACTGGACGATGTGGTGGAATCCTGCGTGAACAGTGTGGGAGTCAATCTGAACACCGCTTCCAGACATCTGCTCGCCTATGTGTCCGGCATAGGTCCCGCCCTTGCGGAAAACATAGTGGAATACCGCCGGGTGAACGGAGCCTACACATCCCGCGACCAGTTGCTGAAAGTCAAGCGCCTGGGTGCGTCCGCCTATCAGCAGTGTGCCGGTTTCCTGCGCATCAGGGGAGCTGGGAATCCTCTGGACAATTCTGCGGTGCATCCGGAGTCCTATCATATTGTGGACAAGATGGCTGCCTCCCTCGGGGTGGGCGCGGAAGCCCTTGTGGGCAATGCCGAACTTTGCTCGAAAATCAGGCCTGAGGATTTCGTGGAGAAGGATTTCGGACTGCCCACCATCAACGACATACTCAAGGAGCTGGTGAAACCGGGAAGGGACCCTCGGGAGGCGGCCCGCGAGTTTGAGTTCGCTGCAGATGTGCATACCATAGAGGATCTGAAATCCGGAATGAAACTCCCTGGAATTGTGACCAATATCACCGCCTTCGGAGCTTTCGTGGACATAGGCATCAAGCAGAACGGCCTCATACACGTCTCCCAGATGAGCCTTGCCGGCCGGCGTGTGGATGACCCGTCCAAGGTGCTGAAACTCCATCAGCAGATAATGGTCACCGTGCTTTCCGTGGATCTCGACCGCCAGCGCATCGCCCTCAGGCTCCTGCAGTGATTCAGAACCTTTTGCCGAAGGAGAATTCCAGTGTGTCGGAACGGTCGAACTTGTGGGCACGCATTGCGAATCCGAAGAATATGTTGCCTGCTTTGGGGATGTGGTAGCGGATGAGGGTGCGCTGATAGTTCCAGGTGGAGTCTTCTATGGCGAGTTTCTTGAAAAGATAGACTCCCAGACCTATGCCGATTTCCACATTTTTGTAGAAGAATGACTGCTGGATGTAGGCACCCAGATATACAGGGCAGGTTTGAGGCGTAGTGGCGGGCTGTCCGTCGTGGGCTGCCTGGATGGCGGCATATTCTGCAAGGCGTTTCCAGTTCTGGGTGTAACTCAGGTCAAGCCCTATGCCTGTGGCGAAAAGCGGGTGATAACGGTAGGAAACAGTGCCTCCCAGATTCAGGCGCAGCCATTGCCTGGAAGATGCCCACTCGTCGGGACCGCCTGTCTCCGGAAGAATAATGTCTTGGTACACAACTCTTTCCACATCGCAACTGTGCACGCCCGCGCTGAAATACAGGTCGTAAATCCATTTCTTGTATTCCGGTTCTTCCGGCTTCGGACCCCTGTGCCCCAGGTGCTTCTCCTCCAGGCTGTAGCGCAGATAGAGGCTGCCGGCCACCTCGTTCAGGCCGTGATTGGGCACCTTGAACATTCCGTTGGACCTGTGGGTAAGCATTGCGTTCAGCCCCACCTCCCATTGCGGTGTGATATGGAAGCCGGCCTCCAGTCCCATCCCGACCATAACCAGTACCGGTGTACCGACAAAGGTGTTGAGTGGATTGCTGACAGCATCCCAGGTTTTTGTGATGTAAGAAGCTCCGAATTCCAGATTCGGGCCTATTGTGAAATAACGGGATTTGAAAAAGTCGAAATGGGCATATCCGTAGAGGGTGTAGGCATCGCCAAGAGATGAACCCGGACGGCATTGTATGCTGCTCATATTGGAATAGGAGAAGCCCAGTCCATAATGAGGGAAGTTCCAAGCCCAAGCCCAATAGTTGTTGTCCTCAGGCTTTGTGTTCACTCCCACGCTCACTCCTGCCGTCACGCAGTCCTTTGTGTCAATGAGCTTGTCATATATCCATAATCCGTTAAGCAAATGGCTCTCACGTACATAGGCATTCACATTCAGGTGTTCCCTGTCCATTGTCTGCGCTTGGGCCACCATCGGAAACAGGACGA
>JALFCH010000043.1 GCA_022771245.1 Rikenellaceae bacterium
ATATATTCTACAATCTGATGGAAGCAGATGTGAACGAGCAGATGCAGCAGATCGCCGAGGAAGAGGCTCCTATGCTCAACGATTACTCTATGTATGTGAGCCTCAATGAAAAGCTCTTTGCAAGGGTCAAGGCAGTGTACGAACAGAAAGACAGTCTGGGCTTGGCAAAGGACCAGATGAAACTTCTCGAAAACACCTACAGGAGTTTCACTCGGAACGGTGCTAACCTCCAGGGGGAAGACAGGGAGAAATACAGCCGCATTTCCGAGGAACTTTCCCTCACCACATTGTCTTTCCAGAAGAATCTGCTCTCTGCCACCAATGCCTACGTTCTGAACATAACTGACAGTACCCGTCTGGAAGGTCTGCCTTCCTATGTGTTGGCAGCCGCAGCCGAGACAGCGGCAGAGAAAGGTCTGGAGGGGTGGGCTTTCACTCTCGACTATCCGAGCTATTCCCCTTTCATGAAATACTGCAATGACAGGGAACTCCGTCGTCAGATGTACCTTGCCTATGGCAGCCGCGCCGTGGGTGGGGAATATTCCAACAATGAGAATGTCCGGAAGATTATAGACCTTAGAATCCAGTCTGCGCAGCTGCTCGGCTATGCCACTTATGCCGACTATGCTCTGGAGACCCGTATGGCAAAGAATCCCGAAACCGTGAACAAGTTCCTTGCTGACCTTGTGAATCCGTCTCTGCCTTATGCCAGGGCTGATGTCAGGATGGTTGAGGATTTTGCAAGGAAAAACGGTTTTGATGGGGACAAACTGATGGGATGGGATTTCTCATACTGGTCGGAGAAACTCCAGAAGGCCGAATATGACCTCAGCGAAGAGGTGCTCAAGCCATATTTCAAACTGGAAAACTGCATAGATGCGGTCTTTGACCTTGCGCATCGTCTTTATGGCATCAATTTCAAGTTGCGCGAGGATATCCCGGGCTATCACAAGGATGTCAAGGTGTATGAGGTGACCGAGGGAGACGGAAGTCATCTGGCTCTCTTCTATGCAGACTTTTTCCCTCGTCCAAGCAAAAGGGGCGGTGCCTGGATGACGGAGTTCAGGGGGCAGAGCATAAGGGATGGTGTGGAAGAGAGACCTTTCATCAGCATCGTCACGAACTTCAGCAAACCTACTGCCGGTACCCCTTCACTTATCACCCACTACGAGTTCACAACTTTCCTGCACGAATTCGGACACGCCTTGCACGGAATGCTGGCGGAAGGACGCTATGGTTCCCTCACCGGCACCTCAGTGGCAAGGGATTTCGTGGAACTGCCATCCCAGATAATGGAGAACTGGGGATATGAACCGGAATACCTCAATACTTTTGCAAGGCATTATGAAACCGGAGAGAACATCCCTGCTGAACTCATTGACAAGATTGTGGCTTCCAAGAATTTTCTCTCAGGCTACTCGCAGGTGCGCCAGCTCCAGTTCGGGCTGCTTGATATGGCCTGGCATTCCCTCGGGAAACTGCCCGACATTGATCCCGTGGAGTTCGAGAAGAAGGCTCTCAAGCCGTATGAAATAATGCCTGCGGTGGCTGAAACCGCCATTTCCCCCGGTTTCTCGCACATTTTCGCAGGAGGCTATGCAGCGGGATACTATTCTTATAAATGGGCCGAGGTACTTGAAGCCGATGCATTCTCACTTTTCAAGGAGAAAGGCATCTTCAATACGGAGGTCAGCCACAGTTTCAGGGACAATATTCTCAGCAAGGGAGGTTCGGAGGATGCGGCAGTGCTGTACCGCAATTTCCGTGGACACGACCCTCAGCCTGAAGCCCTGATGGAGAAACTCGGTCTGGTGTCAAAATGAAAAAAGAACGCCTCATAGGAAAGACTCTCAAGGAGCTGCAGGAGCTCTCGCTATCCCTCGGACTTCCCAAGTTCGCCGGAGCGCAGATGGCCCGTTGGCTCTATGTGAAAAAGGTCCGGAGCATCTCCATGATGACAGACCTTTCCAAGGCGGCGCGAGCAAAATTGGAAGAATCTTGCGAGGTGGGTGTCACTGAGCCGATTTCCGTGCTTACTTCAGTTGACCTTACGCGCAAATACCTCTTTCCAGTGGACAACGGACGGGAAAAATCGGCAATCGAAACCGTAATGATTCCCGATGGGGACAGGGCAACTCTCTGCGTTTCTTCCCAGTCCGGATGCCGTATGGGCTGCCGTTTCTGTATGACCGGCAGGCAGGGTTTCCACGGGCATCTGTCTGCTGCCGACATCATTTCCCAGTTCCTTGCGGTGGAGGAGAGCGACAGACTTACCAATACCGTATTTATGGGTATGGGGGAACCTCTGGACAACTACGACAATGTGATGAAAGTCATAGAAATCCTTACCTCTGACTGGGGCTTCGGATGGAGTCCCAAAAGAATCACGCTGTCCACCATAGGGGTGCTGCCCAATCTCAAGCGCTATCTGGAGGATTGCCGTTGTCATCTGGCTGTAAGCCTGCACAATCCGTTTCCTGAAGAGAGACTCGGGATGATGCCGGTCCAGAAGGCCTGGTCCATCACTGAGGTGGTGCGTATGATAAGGCAGTATGACTTTTCCGGGCAGAGGAGGGTAAGTTTCGAATACACTATGTTCGAAGGCTTCAACGACACCCCAAGGCACGCTGATGCACTCATCCGCCTGCTGCGTCATCTGGAATGCCGGGTAAACCTCATCCGTTTTCATCAGATACCCGATTTCCCTTATCGCACATCTTCGCCAGAAAGGATAGAAGCGTTCCGCAAGCGTCTCAATGATGCGGGCATAACCGCAACATTGAGGGCATCCAGGGGCGAAGACATACTTGCTGCCTGCGGTCTGTTGGCGGGAGAACACAATTCAAGACAAGTGCAGGAATGAAATCGGTAAGTTTCATATTTTCGACAGTTGCAATCTCTATGTTACTGATGGCAGGCAATGTCTTTGCCCAGATAAGGCAATATACCTATCTGGACAAAAGTGTTTCCCCTTCCAGAGACAGTGTTGAGGTGCAGAAAATGCGGGCCAAAATGGATTCTATCCGCAGGCACAGGCCGACCGTGGCTCTGGTGCTGAGCGGAGGTGGAGCAAAGGGAGCTGCCCACGTGGGAGTGATGCACTATCTGGATTCACTGAAAATCCCGGTGGACTTCATAGTCGGCACGAGTATGGGAGGTCTGATGGGCTGTATGAAGGCCTTGGGCTACACCAGCGACCAGATGGACACAGTGGTGAGGACTATGGACTGGAACTCGATGATAAGAGATATACTTCCGCGCAACTATTCTTCCTATAAACAGTTGAAATACAAGGAAAGGTATCAGCTTTCCATGCCTTTCTACTATATGCAGGGCACTGGGGCTCTCCCGGAGGAAACCGTTCCCAGACTGCATACGGACATCCATCTCAATGATGTCAAGTCGGGCCGTGGACTGGAGGGAGTCAAAGACAATCTTCTGAGAAGTCTCCCTTCCGGATATGTTTTCGGGCAGAATGTGTACAACCTCTTCAGTTCCCTGACCATAGGCTATCAGGACCCTATGAATTTCATAGATTTGCCCATTCCTTATGCCTGTGTCTCAACTGACATCAGAACGGGCAAGTCGAAGGTCTGGTATGACGGTCCTCTGAATATGGCATTGAGATCCACAATGTCTATACCGGGAGTTTTCACCCCTGTGCATTACCACAATATGGTACTCACAGACGGAGGAATGAGGGATAATTATCCCACAGCGATAGCCCGGTTTGTGGGAGCGGATATCGTTATAGGAGTGGATGTCAGTTCGCCTCCACGGGAAGATGCTTCTGTCCGGAATATAGCCGATGTGGTGTCCCTCAGTATGGATATGCTGGGGCGGGAAACATACGAGTATAATGTGAACTTGCCGGATGTGAACATAAGGCCTGACCTGATGGGGCTCAATATGCTCAGTTTCTCTCCTGAAAACATCGACAAACTTATCAGAAACGGCTATGTGGCGGCAAGAGAACAGGATTCCCTCTTGAATGTGGTCAAGAACCGGGTGGGAGCCAATCCGCCGGATTTGTCCAAAGTCAAGGCGGTGAATCTCAGGACAGAAAATGTACGCATTTCGGATGTGAAACTGCTCGGAGTCGGTGAACTGGAAAGCAAGATGTTGCGCAAGAAACTCAAAATCCATCCGGGGGACACACTCTCCTACGCACGGGTGACTGATGCCATAGCAGCGGTCTATGCCACAGGTGCTTATGACTATGTTACTTACGAACTTCTGGGCAAGGAAGAACCATATCAGATGGTAATAAACTGCCGCAAGGGCCCGGTGCACCAGTTCGGGCTCGGAGTCAGGATGGATACTGAGGATATACTTGCTGCAAATGTGAATGTCGGATTGTTTGCCCGCAGGCTGCAGGGGTCCACCCTTAACCTGAATGCCATAGTGAGCAACAACCCCTTCCTGCAGGTGCATTATTACTACGATTCCCCTTGGATGCCGACCATCAATCTGGCGGCTTCTCTGCGCTGGACACAGACCAAGGTCTATGATGAAAAAAACTTCTGGCCAACGGTGGATTTCCTTTCATCCCGTCAGGAATTCTATGTCTCAGGTCTCAAGCTTTCATATTTTGACATCAAGGTGGGAATACAGAATGACATTTTCTATGACAATTCCCAGTACCATTTCCTGTCATCGGTTTCGGCAGGGGCGGACCGTCGGGAAATGCAGCCTTTCGAGGATTATATGTCCCTGAAGTTCAATGCAGATTTTGACAATATGAATGACGGCTATTTCCCGACCAAGGGGATGCGGGTGCATTTGGGCTATCAGTGGAATTTTACGGATTTCAGGAATCCCCTGGTAAATTCCGGACTTCACATTCTCTCCGCTTCCATCAGGGGTGTCCTTTCCACCGGAAAGGTGTTCTCCTTCATTCCTTCCCTGAGTCTGCGCTATCTTTTCGGTGACAGCGAGCCTTTGGTATATGCCAATGTGGTGGGCGGTTCGCTTCCGGGACGCTATTTCGAACAGCAGTTTCCATTCGTGGGGCTTCTGAATACAACGGTACTCGACCGCAGACTTACTATGGCGAGGGCAGACTTCCGTTTTAATGTTTATGGAAACCATTATCTTACAGGTATTTTCAACTATCTGTACTCCAACAGAACCTATAAAGCCATTGCCCAGGGGAAGAGCATATTCGGAGCCGGCCTCGAGTATTCTTATGATACCATAGTGGGGCCGATTTCTGCCAATGTCCACTGGTCCTCGCTTACCGGCAGGGTCGGCATCTATTGCAGTCTGGGATATAATTTCTGATACTTATGGAAAAGCAGGATATAAACAGGACTCTGACCAGTTTGAGAAATCTTTGTTCCAAGAGAGAGTATTGCATTTCCGACATAAGGGAAAAGGCTGTAAAGGCTTTGGATGGGGATGTTAACGCGGCGTCGGACGTGCTTTCTGCCCTCATTCGTGACGGCTATCTTGACAATCGCCGCTATGCCACTGCCTTTGCAAGGGACAAATCCTCACTCGGAGGCTGGGGCAGGGTGAAGATACGCTTCAATCTGCAAAGCAAGGGTATTTCGGGTGCGGATATAGACTATGCCATTGCCCAGATTGACGAAGATAAGGCGGAAGAAAAACTGGACAGACTTATCAGGACCAAAATCAAGGCTTTGGAAGGTGACCCGGAATGGAAAATCAAAATGATCCGTTTTGTGCTTGGACGGGGATATGAATACGATGATGTCTCGTCTGCTTTGGAAAGAATACAGAATGCTGAATGATAAATCTTATTTTATGTACAGAAACTTGACTAATGATGAAATCGCATTGCTGAAGGCACAGGCCTGCAGTGCTGCCGATTGGAACGGCATTGAAGTTTCGGATGGTTTTTCAGCCGAATATGTCCGTTCTGTCCGTTTTTCCGGAAAGGTGAGGCTGGGATCCTTTACCAGCGAGTTCGAACTTCCGGGAGGTATGAAAAAACATTCCGGTCTCTATCACGCCACCCTGCACAACGTGACCATAGGGGATGACTGCTGTATAGAGAATGTTAAGAACTACATTGCCAATTATGAGATCGGAAGCAGGTGCTATATCGAAAATGTGGACATTATACTCACCGACGGGCTCAGTTCTTTCGGAAACGGAGTGGAGGCCTCGGTCTTGAATGAAACCGGAGGCCGTGAGGTTGTGATTTTCGACAGGCTGACTGCCCAGACTGCCTATATAATGGCTCTCTACCGTCATCGCCCCGAACTTATAGCAAAACTCCGCGAACTCATAAACCGTTATGTGGAGTCTGTTTCATCCTCCATAGGGCATATAGGCAATGACGTAACTATAGTCGATGCCGGTTATGTGAAAAATGTGAAAATAGGTGACTGCTGCAAGATTGAGGGCGCATCCCGCCTCAAGAACGGAAGTATCAATTCCAATGTAAATGCCCCGGTGCATATAGGAGTGGGAGTGATTGGTGACGACTTCATAGTCTGCAGCGGTTCATCAGTGGAGGACGGAGTCACTTTCTCCCGCTGTTTTGTGGGACAGGCCTGTCATCTGGGACATAATTATTCCGCATCCGATTCCCTCTTTTTCAGCAACTGCCAGGGAGAGAACGGGGAGGCCTGCGCAATTTTCGCCGGTCCATTCACAGTCACTCACCACAAATCCACCCTGCTGATTGCCGGTATGTTCTCGTTTATGAACGCCGGTTCCGGTTCCAACCAGAGCAACCATATGTACAAGTTGGGGCCTATGCATCAGGGCATTATGGAGAGGGGAGCCAAGACCACCTCGGACTCCTACATACTCTGGCCTGCAAAGGTGGGAGCTTTCTCTCTTGTGATGGGACGACACGTGAGCCATCAGGACACTTCCAATCTGCCTTTTTCCTATCTGATTGAGAATCACGGCACCAGTTTCATAATGCCCGGAGCCAACCTCAAATCCGTGGGTACAATCAGGGATGCGAAGAAATGGCCTCAGCGTGACGGCAGGAAAGACCCTGACAAACTGGATATGATAAACTACAATCTTCTAAGTCCTTACACGGTGAACAAGATGCTCAAGGCAGTGAAGATTCTGAAGGACCTGCAGACCACGGCGGGAGCCAATTCCGAGACCTATAGCTACCAGAGCGGAATCATAAAGCGAAGTTCGCTGCTGAAAGGTTTGAAGTACTATGGATTGGCTATTGACAAGTTCTTGGGCAATTCATTGATTTCCAGGTTGATGAAGATTTCTTTCAGCAATCTTCAGGAGCTCAGGGAGGCCTTGCGTCCAGAGTCTTCGACTGGTCTTCACCATTGGGTGGACCTTTCCGGGCTCATTGCTCCACGTTCTGCGGTGGAAAAACTGATGGACAGCATCCAGAACGGTGAGATTGATTCCGTGGATGCAATTACCGGGGGATTTGCTCAGATTCACGGTAAATATTATGATTACGAGTGGACCTGGGCCTACCGCATCATCAATGAATATTACGGTCTGGACCTTTCCGAAGCCACAGTGGAACAACTTATTGGTTTGATAGAGAGGTGGAAGAGTTCGGTTGTGGAACTTGACAAGATGATTTATGACGATGCCCGTAAGGAGTTCAGCCTCACTGCAATGACAAGTTTCGGAGCTGACGGTGGAGAAGATAGAAGAATAGCGGATTTCGAGCAGGTCAGGGGTTCAAGCTTTGAGTCCAATTCCTTTGTGAAGTCCATACTCAACCATATCGAAATCAAGTCTGCACTTGCAACGCAGGCGAAGGAAAAACTCGAGACCATATGCTGATTATTTCCGACTGCGGTGCCACAAAGGCCGATTGGGCCGTCATACGTGATGGGGAAGATGTTCTGAAGTTCTCCACCTGCGGGTTCAACGCCGCAGTCGAAAACAATGCGCACAAACTTGCATCTTCCTTGAAAAACGGGTTGGAGAGGCTTTCCTTCATTCCGGAAGCACCGTTGAGGTTGTACATTTATTGTGCTGGCGTAGTTTCCGAAACTCTGGCCTCAGAATTCAAGGCCACATTCCAAACTTTTTTCCCGGGAGCCCAAGTCGAGCTCTGTTCGGATATGCTCGGAGCTGCCCGGGCTGTCTGCGGGCATAATGCCGGAGTGGTGGGAATACTCGGTACCGGTTCCAATTCCTGTATTTATGACGGAAATGCAATCACCGTTCAGGGAAGAGGAGGGGGTTATGTGCTTGGGGACGAGGCTTCCGGTGCCTGGTTTGGCAAGCGCCTTCTCTCCGATTACATCCGCCGCCTTCTTCCCCGGGACCTGGATGAGGCTCTTGGTCGGGAATACGATATTGATTATCAGAAGATTGTGCAGGGAGTCTATCGTAGTGGGGTACCAAGCGCCTATCTTGCGTCGTATTTTCCTTTTGTGCAAGAGCATCAGGACAGTCCATATATCAAGCAGCTTATGCAGGAGGGCCTGGCTCTCTATTTTGACCGGGTCCTGTCTGCTTATTGCAGGGAACTGGAGTCCCTTCCGCTTTCCTTCTGCGGTTCCGTTGCATATTTCTGTCGGGACAGAATCCTGGAATGTGCATCTGAACGGGGCTGGAAGATAGCAACCATACTCCGTTCCCCAATAGAAGGACTCATTGATTTTCATTCGTCAGGCAATGGAATTTAACGACAGGATTGTCACTTCCCTCACCATTTTCGCAAGAAACTGCGATGTCAGGAAAATCGACAGGAAAACCGCTGCGGAATTTCTTGACAGACATCACATTTACGGAAGCGCGTCCTGCAGGTATTGTTACGGACTTTACCAAAGGCGGACAACAGGGAGTGAGGAAACCAAGCTGACAGCCTCGGGGGAACCGGCGCTTGTGGCTGTTGCAACTTTTTCCAATGCCCGTCGGTGGACTAAGGGAAATAAGGTTATAAGTTCCTATGAATGGGTGCGTTATGCATCTTTGGGAGACAGCCGGGTGGTGGGCGGTATGGGCAAGTTGCTCAAGGCTTTCATTCAGGACAGACATCCTGACGACATTATGACCTATGCCATATCTTCCGAAGCACCGGACAGACCCCGGAGGGACGGCTTGCCGATGACCGAACCCGGTAATGTATATCGCAAGCTCGGTTTTGCAGAAGAGGATCGCAAGTTTTTCCCTTCACGCATAGATGACAGCTTGTCTGTGAGTATAAAATACCGCCTGAAGCTTACGGATTGGAAGGAAGATTAGGTTTGTTCTTAAAATATTTGCTTTAATAGACTTGGAATTGTAAATTTGCGTGATTTGGGCGGTTGATGGATTCCCGCCAAGACATTGATACAAATACTAAATCATATCGATATGTTAAAAGTAAATATGGGAGGCTGCAGCTCCTTTGTTAAAGATGCAGAAGTTAAGGAATACACCGCCAAAGCTCTTGAAGCACTTAAAGTTCTTGAGGATGAGAGCGGTGCTGGCAACGATTTTCTCGGTTGGAAACATCTCCCGACCCAGACTCCTGAGTCTCTTATCACGGACTGCGAGGCAATTCGTGACGACTGGAAGGGCAAAGGAGTTGACCTTGTGGTGGTAATTGGCATCGGAGGCTCTTATCTCGGTGCAAAATGTGCTCTGGAGGCTCTTTCTCACAACTTCTCCAAGCAGCTTTCAACAAAGAAGGATGCTCCTGAAATCGTATTTGCCGGAAACAATCTTTCCGAGGAATACATTTCCGAACTTATGGACCTTGTGCAGGAGCGCAATGTGGCCTGCGTGGTGATTTCCAAGTCCGGAACCACCACTGAGCCGGCTGTCGCTTTCCGCATCATCAAGCAGTACATCGAGACCAGGTACGGAAAGGATGAGGCTGCAAACCGTATCGTGGCTGTGACCGATGCAAAGCGCGGAGCCCTCAAATCCCTTTCAACCCAGGAAGGTTACCGTACATTCGTCATTGAGGACAATGTCGGCGGCCGTTTCTCTGTCCTCACTCCTGTGGGCATACTGCCTATAGTACTTGGCGGCTTCGACATTCGCGCAATGCTCAAGGGCGCAGCTGAAATGGAGGCTGCCTGTGCAGTTGCATCAGAGGAGAATCCAGCAGTACAATACGCTGCAATGAGGAATCTGCTCTATGCAAAATATGGCAAGAAGATAGAGATTCTGGTGTCCTTCAATCCTAAGTTCCAATATCTCGGAGAGTGGTGGAAACAGCTTTACGGCGAGTCTGAAGGCAAGGACGGCAAGGGTATCTTTCCTGCATCTGTGCTCTTCACCACAGACCTCCACTCAATGGGACAGTATATCCAGGATGGTGAGAGAATGTTGATGGAGACTGTCGTGACCGTGGAAAAAGCTTCACGCAGCGTCATCATCGAGAGCGACGAACAGAATCTTGACGGGCTCAACTTCCTTGCAGGCAAGCACGTGGAGGAATGCAATGCTATGGCTGAACTGGGCACCAAACTCGCCCACATAGACGGCGGTGTGCCTCAGCTTGGTGTGAGTGTGGAGAAAATCGACGAGTACAATCTCGGAGAAATCTTCTACTTCTTCGAGAAGGCTTGTGGCATATCTGCATACATCCTCGGAGTGAATCCTTTCAACCAGCCGGGTGTGGAGGCCTACAAGAAGAATATGTTTGCCCTTCTGAACAAGCCGGGATATGAGGCTCAGGGCGAGGAACTCAGAAAGAGAATTTAAGTAACAGTATAATGAACAAGCAGTTATATCCGCTTAAGTTCATTCCTATAGCTTCCCGCAGGGTCTGGGGTGGAAACGCACTCATCACGACCCTCGGGAAGTCTTTTGTGGAAAATGACGAAAACGGGGACGAAATCAAACTCACTGCGGAAGACCTCATAGGCGAGAGCTGGGAACTTGCCGATATGGGGGAACAGGACTCGGTGGTCAGCGAAGGGTGGCTTGCCGGCAACACCATAAGTGAAATAATGGAAACCTTTCTGGACCGAATCAGCGGTGATTCCGCATATTCCTGGTTCGGAAGACAGTTTCCCCTTCTGATAAAATTCCTGGATATCCATCAGAAGCTGTCGGTGCAGGTTCATCCCGACGATGAAGTTGCGGCCCAAAGATACGATTCCCTCGGCAAGGCTGAGATTTGGTATATTCTTGATGCTCAGCCGGATGCCAAAGTTTATATGGGATTCCGCAAGCCGACCTCGGCTCAGGAATTTTACGATGCCTGCAAAGCCGGTACAGCCCACGAACTGCTGAATGTGATTCATCCGAAGGCCGGGGATGCCATTTTCATCAAGCCCGGAACCGTTCACGCGGCTGAAGGCGGAATACTTGTGGCTGAAGTGCAGGAGTCTTCCGATATGACTTTCCGTCTGTATGACTGGGGCCGTGAGAACAATCCTGCCACTGCAAGGAAAATGCATCTTGAGGAAGCGATAGACCTTATCAACTATGACCGCTATGATGCCTCCGACTATATGCCTGCGGGCTCAGTCAAGTCCGAGGATGGTGTTGAATATCCATTGGTCAGCTGCCCACAGTTCAGTGTCAGCAAACTGGATCTCAAGGCAGCACTCCGCATCAGTCCGGAGCATTATGGCAGTTACATAGTTTATATCTGCACCAGCGGGGCTGCCGCCATCAATGTCCCGAAACGTCCGGTTCAGGATGATTCGAAGGCTGCAGCTGCATTCGGTACACCAGAAATGGATATTTATCCTATCCGCAAGGGGGATACCGTGCTGGTTCCAGCCGATATGCCGGATTTCTATCTGGTGCCGACACTTCCGGGCACTGAGTTGATTGTGGCCGCAGACGGTGTGAGGGAAGATTACGACGAGTATATCAACCCTGATGCTGCACCGGAACTGTCTGAGGAATAATTGTTCCCGGGTTTTGCATTTGCAAATTAGCCGAAACTATGGATGAAGTCAGAATAGACAAGTTTTTATGGAGTATCCGTGCCTTCAAGACCCGTTCTGAAGCCACGGATGCTTGCAATGGAGGTAAAATCAGACTCAACGGAGGAGATGTCAAGCCTTCAAAGCTGGTGCATCG
>JALFCH010000072.1 GCA_022771245.1 Rikenellaceae bacterium
TATGTGGATCATATCGGACCTGCGATTGACGGGAAGATTTTTTTCCGGACTATCAAGAAGGTGTTCTGCCGGGAGGATATCAACACCACTACCGGGCAGGCTGCGACTATGGATTATTTTAATGGAAGTAATTGACATATGATAGTATATGGTGCAAGCGGTCACGCAAAGGTGGTCTTGGATATTTTGGAGACTTGCGGCAAAAAAGTGGATTTCATAGTGGATGACAATCCTGATCTGTATGAATTACTGGGATATCCGGTAAAAAGGAACACCGGTAGCTATGACGAGGCGATTATTGCCATTGGTTCAAGCACAATCAGGAAGAAGATTGTTCAAAGTCTTGAAGTGCGGAAATTTCCTGTGGTCATTCATCCGAGTGCTCTTGTATCTTCACGAGCCGCTGTCGGGGAAGGGACCGTTGTAATGCAAGGGGCAATTGTGCAAAGTTGCGCCAGGGTGGGCAAACATTGTATAATAAACACAGGAGCTTCGGTGGACCACGATTGTGAGATATCGGACTTTGTACACATAGCTCCCCACGCGACTCTGTCCGGTGCGGTAAAAGTCGGTGCCGGGACTTGGATTGGAGTCGGAGCAGTTGTCAAACAGGGAGTTAGGATTGGGGCCAATTGTATGATAGGAGCAGGGAGCGTGGTGGTGAAGGATATTCCTGACAATGTTACGGCTTACGGTAATCCTTGTAGGGTGGTAACAAATAATAATATATAGCAATAAATAAGGCTTAAATAGGAAGAAAATATTGGGATGCCAGCCTTGACAATGCAGAAAATGATTATTTTTGCAGAATGGAAACCGTGGTTTAGGCATTTATGCCGTAATCTCAAAAATTGAGAGGGGATGAAAACTATTTCAGTCAATAATTTCAGGTGCTATGAAAATATGTCCATTGAATTCAGGCCTGGCATCAACTTGCTTATCGGAGATAACTCCAGCGGTAAGACTTCGCTTATACGTGCCTGCAATTTTGTGGCCAATGCTTTTTTCTGTGGCTTCAGTGATGAGAACACATCTTGGAAAAGCGTTGATGACAGTGATTTCAGGTTGATTGTTGGCGATGATAACACCATATTGCCTTGGCAACCCGTTTCTATTGAGTTTACATTGTCAGAAAATGACTGTCCGCCTATTCTGAAACCTGATGGAAGCGTATGTGAGATTGATCTCCAGGCTAATCATAAACTGCAAAAAAACTCTCCGAAAAATAATAGAAATCTGAAAACCGGGGTGGCAGCCTACGCCAAGTATTGCTCGTCTCTTTATGATAATTCGCACATCTCCACTAATGGTTCAATACAGCAATTGAATGCTTTGCCATTGTATGCCTGTTTTACTACGGAAGACATTCATTCGTTACGAAAGATTAACCGGGAGAATTTTTTGAAATACACTCAGAAACCTTCTTTCGGCTATAATGAATGTTACGATTGCAGAGGATTGTTTGACTATTGGCTTAAGCGTCTTTTGGTGTTGCAGGAGGCGGGAACCGGGATTGTTGAAATTAATACGGTGAACAGAGCCCTGCGCGATGCACTTGGACCTGAAGGGTGTAATATCATTGATGATATTGTGATTCGCCCGATGCGGGGAAAAGTTTACTTTCACTTTTCAGATGGCAGGCTTGTTGAGTCGGGAATGCTTTCAGACGGATACAAGAGGCTGGTCAACATCGTGGTTGACATAGCGATGCGTTGTGCTTTATTGAACAAGTCCATGTATGGTGATGAATGTTACAGACATACACGGGGGACAGTCATTATAGACGAAATTGACGAACATTTGCATCCGGAAATTCAACGAAGGATATTAAAAGACTTGCATAGAACCTTTCCCGAGATTCAGTTTATTGTCACCACCCATGCTCCTATGGTTATTTCCTCTGTCGAAAACAACGATCAGAATGTTGTGTACCGTCTATGGTATGATCGTGAAACAGGAAGATACGAACACATTGAAATTCAAGCGTATGGTCTTGATGCCAACAGCATATTGGAAAGCACGATGGATGTGGATAGTCGGGATGAGAACGTGCTTGAACAGTTAAATTATATCCAGCAGCTTGTTTCCGAAAGAAGATTGGAAGAAGCAAAGCGTTTGCTGACAGACTTGGAAACTCTGACTCAGCCGGGACAGCCTGTACTTGTTAAAATCCGTTCCGTGATAAACCGATTGGAGAGTCGTCAATAATGAAATACATTGAGAAGGATTATTCCTCGTCTGCCGTACAGCAATATGAGCAGGAGTTAAAGGAAGCTCAATTTGACAGAGAAAGCTTGAGCAATCCTGAGATTCATAAATCCTGTCGTGGTGGTGACATCTACGATATGGTGAAAAGTATGACTTCCTTCAATAATTTACGTTTGCAAATGCTTAAGGACCAGGGCAATATCTGCTGTTATTGCGGCAGACGTCTTTTCTCGGACAAGCATTCAGATTCAGCACAATATGTGGTGGAGCACGTTGTTCCGAAGAGTCTTGACAGAACATTGGCCGGTGAATATGGAAATATGCTTTTGTCCTGCCGCATGCTCAACATTAAAAAGGGTGATGCCGAATGGGATGCCGACAGTTGGCATTGTGACAAGTCCAAAGAAAACAAACAATTGCATCATACACCATTAGAGGTTGATTGCGGCGATTATTACTCATATGATGTTTTTGGGCACGTCAATGGGAAGGATGAAGACACAAGATGCGACATTGATATCCTGAATCTGAATGCAAAATATTTGACTGAACTCCGGGTGGCAGCCATAGAAGGAGAATTATTTGATGAGAATGCCAATTTGCTAAGCGACGAAGAACTGCGTTCACGTCTTGATACGATAATGAACACTGATATAAACGGTTGGCATTCAGAGTTCTGTTTTGCTATTGCCGGTGCAATAAGGAATGTTCTGGAACCTTGACAGTCGTGCTGAAAGAATTGCCCCCTGCAAGGGCTGTAGAAAATTATTAGTAACTTTGCCCCGATAAAGCCAACGGGGATGCCGACTCAGTCAACCAATAAGAGGATTGCGAAAAATGCCGCAGCATTGTACTTTCGGATGATTGTTACTATGCTTGTCGGACTCTATACTTCCAGGGTTATTCTGCAGACTCTGGGGGTGGAGGACTATGGCATTTACAATGTTGTGGGCGGGTTCGTCTCTATGTTCTCGCTCATCTCCGGATCGTTGCGCGAAGCCGTCAGCCGTTTCATCACCTATGAATTGGGAACTGGGAACAAAGAACGGCTCAGAGCCATATTCTCCACTTCCTGCTTTGTGATGGCTGGGCTTTCGGTCATCATAGTCATTGCCACAGAGACCATCGGGCTGTGGTATCTGCACAACAAAATGGTCTTGCCTGAGGAAAGGCTCTATGCCGCCTCTTGGTGTTTCCAGCTCTCCGTGGCATCATTTGTTCTTTCCCTTCTCAGCACCGCCTACACTGCCTCCATCATCTCACACGAAAGGATGGGGATTTATGCCTGGATATCTATACTCGACGCAGTGCTCAAACTCCTTATCTGCTATGCGGTTATGGTTTCTCCGGCAGACAAGCTCATATCCTACGCCTTCCTTCTTTTCTCAGTGGGGGTCATAGACCAGATTGTCTATTGGGCCTACTGCCGCAGGCATTTTGAGGAGTGCAACATCAGTTTCGTCTTCGACAGAGCCCTCTTCAAGGAAATGTTCAGTTTTGCAGGATGGAATTTCATAGGTTCCTCAGCTGCCGTTTTGAGAACTCAAGGTGCGGCCCTGATGCTCAACTATTTCGGTGGGCCCGTGGTCAATGCAGCCAACGGAATTGCCACCCAGATCACCGGGGTCGTGTCCAAATTCGTGAGCAACTTCACCCAGGCGTTCAACCCTCAGATTACCAAGCAATATGCAGCCGGCGAGTATGAATCGCTGATGCGACTGCTCATCTACGGGTCGAAATATTCCTACTACCTGATGTTCATCCTCGCGCTTCCGGTGTTTTTCAACGCCCGTTTCATACTCGAAATCTGGCTTGGGGTTGTGCCCGACTACACGGTGGAATTCACCCGCTGGACTCTGGTGTTTCTGCTTGCCGAATCCATTTCCCGGCCCATCATTACGGCCAAGAATGCCAACGGGAACATACGCAACTATCAGATTGTGGTGGGCGGGGTGCTGCTGTTGATGCTCCCGGTTTCCTATATCGGACTCAGATGCGGACTGCCGGTTACATTTGTCGCCTTCGCCAACGCCCTCACGGCAATACTGGCAATATTCGCACGTATGTTTATGCTCAGAGGCGATTTCCCTTGCTGGTCTTCCCGAGTCTATTTCCGGAAAGTTGTTCTCAACGTATCAGTCGTCTCGGCTGTTTCCTGCATCCTCCCTGCAATAAGCTACCATTACCTCCCACAAACCTGGGTCAATCTCATCGTCACGACCTGTCTGAGCCTCCTTTCATCGGGGTTATGCATTTTCTTCATCGGATGCTCCGCTGCGGAAAGGGCTCTGATTGTCGGGAAAGCTAAAGAAGTCTTGAACCGGATCCGCACACGCAAACTATGATTACAATAACAGACAAACAATTATGCTGCGGCTGCGGGGCTTGTGTGCAAAAGTGTCCGAAGCACTGCATCAGCCTTCAAGCCGACAACGAGGGCTTTGCTTATCCGGTCGTAGATGCAAAAAAGTGCATCGATTGCGGACTATGCGAAAAAGTTTGCCCTGAATTGCATCCCTATTCTCCGCAAGAGCCTCTCAAAGTTTTTGCTGCATTTGCCACTGATGATGATATCCGTTTCAGGAGCAGTTCAGGGGGAATTTTCAGCCTGATTGCAGAAAATGTGATTGCGGAGGGCGGAGTGGTTTTCGGGGCCAGATTTGATCAGGACTGGCAAGTGGTGATTGACTGGACAGAAACCAAGGATGGGCTGGAGGCGTTCCGGGGAGCGAAATATGTGCAGGCACGCACTGGGGAGAGTTTCAGGAAAGCAGAAGAGTTCCTCAAATCTGGACGAAAGGTCCTGTATTCCGGCACTCATTGTCAAATAGCCGGCTTGCAGCACTACCTCGGGAAAAACTATTCCAACCTGCTGACTGTGGATTGCCTATGTCACGGAGTGCCTTCCCCTAAAGTGTGGGGGATGTATTTAGATGAAGTCACAGATGCACAAAGGAGGGCTATTTCAGATATCCGTTTCCGCGACAAAACCGATGGATGGCGGATGTACAATTTCAGACTGGACTATGCCGGCAAGACCGAGAAGGCCTGCCACAGGGACAACCCTTTTATGCAAGCGTTCCTTAAGAACTTGATTCTCAGGCCGTCCTGCCACAATTGCAGGGCGAAACAAGGGCGCAGCCACAGCGATATAAGCCTTGCAGACTTTTGGGGCATACAAGTCCTGCATCCGGATATGTACGACGACAGGGGCGCAAGCCTTGTGACAGTCAACACCGGCAAAGGCACACAAGCCCTTGATTTTCAACATATAAAAAGTGTGGAGACATCATTTTCCGAGGCCTTGCCCTACAACTCCGGATTTAAGCCCGAGCAGCCTGAGCACCGGCACCGTTCCCGTTTTTTCAGCCGGCTGGACAAATGCGGCAGCGTGACGGCCCTCATCCTCAAGGAAGTGAAACCGTCTCTGAAAGAAAGAATCGTTTTGCTGCCCTACAAGACCAAATTGGCATTCTACAGACTGTTCCCGAAAGCACGGAGCATCAGACGGTAACGGTCACTCAACTCCAGGCAGGTGTAACGGAAGACTGCATTGCTTCCAAGCTTGTGCAGTCCACTCGCCCAAGGGTCCAGCTGCACTTTGTTCATCAGGTCCACGTGTGTCTTTCTGGCAAGTTTGCTGGTTGCGACAAGGTGCAGGGGAATATACTTGTTATCTCCTTCCAACTCGTTGAATACACGCACCTTACGGGATATGCCACAATATCTTAGCAATTCCTTCAGCAACTTGTTGTACAGGATGCGGCTGAATTTGTTCCATCCTTTGCTGACTATCCTGTATGCAATCGGCACCAACGGGGTTTCAATTTCACAGTTGGTGTTCTGACGGAATTTCGTCTTTTGAGGAATGTAGTGGATAAACGGTATTCCTTCCTCTGATGTTTCCAGTTTGTCCGGTCCCAACCTCTGCACATCCCCGATCCGGCATCCCACACAACAGTTGAAAACGAACACGTCCCGCACCCATTCCAACCTGCATTCCCGACAATTACCTAACGAGTTAAATATAAATTGCTGATTTTTAAGAAAATAGTTGCAAATATCATCGTTATGTATTATATTTGTATACATAACGATGATATAGTATGGCAATAGTTAAGCAACTTGATAA
>JALFCH010000096.1 GCA_022771245.1 Rikenellaceae bacterium
CAAGAACATAGGAGTAATCATCACCGACCACAATGTGGGTGAGACCCTGGCCATAATAGACCGCGCCTACCTCCTTTACGAAGGGACCATACTCCAGGCTGGCACACCGGAAGCCCTCGCGGCAGACGATGAGGTCCGTACCAAATATCTGGGTTCCAATTTCGTGCTCAAACGTTCAGACGCATTCATACGCGCCGAAAGAGAACTGCATATTAAGTAATCCGCAAGATTTGGACTCATCGGAAGGACTTGCGGAACTTGAGTCAGACAACTCGAAACTCAGGATTGCACGCTGCACTTGGGAAGAGTCACGGTGAAGCAGGCTCCGCCCAAGGCAAAGGAACGGCTGTATTCTATGGTACCGTTGCAGGACTCCACAATGCTCCGGCATATTGAAAGTCCGAGACCCGTGCCGCTGCTCTTGGTCGTGAAATTCGGCACGAACAGCTTGTCCAGATTTTCCGGAGCCACGCCCGTACCATTGTCATCCACCACTATGTCGTAGCAGTCCTCCCTTGTGCTGCTGTTGCGCAGGGCAATCATCACTCGTCCCTCCCTCGGCTCAAGCCCTGCATCAGTCTCTTCCTTGCAGCGCATCTCAATTGCCTGTATCGCATTGGTAATCAAGTTGATGAACACCCTCACCAGCTGCGACTGCGGAGCCAGCACCAAGGCCTGGGACATTCCCACATAGGTAATCTTGATATGTTCCCGGTTGTCGAACATAAAGGCCTGCTCCGAGAGCATATTGTCCACATCCACCACAGTGGCCTGCTCCCCGTAAAGTTTAGCGATGGCTGAGAATCCGCTGGCAGTTTCCGCAAGCACGTCGATATGCTCCAGAATCACCTTGGCAGTCTCGTCAAACTTGGCATCCCAATCCTCTGCCCCGTTTGCCCTCAGACGCATAAGCTTCTGGATTTTCAATTTGATAGGAGTGAGCGAATTCTTGATTTCGTGGGCCACCTGGCGGGCCATTTCGCTCCAGGCACTGTCCCTCTCCGCCTTGGCCAGTTGACGAGTACTGCTATCCAGCTCCCGCACCATCTTGTTGTAGGCCTCCACCAATGAGCTCACCTCATCATTCCCCTGATATTCAATCTCTTCCAATTTATGTATGTCCACGGAGTCCATAGTCCGCCCAAGCTTCATCAACTTGCGGAACAGGTTTTCAGTTACGGTGGAACTCAGCCAGATGGACAACAAAAGCAGCAGGAAGAAAAGGCAGATAATCAGGAAGGTGTGCACTATGGCTTCCCGGCTGAAATTGTAATCCGTGCTGGTGTAGGGGCAGTTGACTATTGCCAGCATTGTCCCGTCATCATTGCATATCGGGGCATAGAGGGCATAATAGCTGTTGCGGGCCAGTTCCTCCTTGTGGATATAGAACCGCTGGCTCATCACCTTTATATTATAATAGGCATCCTGATTCAGGCGGCTTCCGAAAGTCATTCTCTCGAAGAGTTCCGGAGCCGTGCTGGAGAATACCTTGCCCGACGGGGTGTAGAGAGTGATGTCGGAATTGACGATTTGTGCCGTCTCGGAAATGGTCTCGTAAAAATCCGGAGTCTGCAGATCGTGGTAGGATGAGGCTGCGATGCACTTTTTCTCCAAAAGGGCCTGAACCGTGTTTATTTTGTTGGACATCAGCCTGTTGAGATTGCTTTCATTCCTGCCGGTCACGAACATTATGCTCACAAAGGCAATGGCCGCAAGGGTGATGAAAAGCGAGATTACAAGCAGCATATTTATCCTGGTCCTCAGATAGTTGCGGTTGGTCCTGCGGAGGGAGAACTTCCGGCGGGAGATGAAAATGATGCAGAAGGAAAGCAGGAAGAGGAAGGAGAAAGCTGCGAAAACGGACACATATTTTCTGGTAGGACGGGATATGACCACCATCTCGTGTTCGTTGATGAGGGAACAGAAATGGTCGAAATTGCGGTACCTGAAGAAACAACGCCCGTTTTCATCGAAGCGAAGCTGCTCAATATGGGTGGTGACTGTAGGATAGGGATAATTGCCCCGGAAGAGCTTGATTTTGTCGTCGATGTATTTCGCATAGCAATAATAGGCCGGGATACCCTCCGCTGCAAGGCCGCTGCTGCGCGGAAGAATGCTCTTGTAACCATACAGATCCGATTCCCTGTTGTTGGCAATCCTCAGCAAGACCTTCACCAGTTTGGATTCCTGGGTCCAGTACATAAACACCCCGTAATAGCCTCCCCGGCTGTCCGGACTGTCGTTATAGAAGAAATGCGACTCGTCGGTAATCCTTGTGGACACGTCCAGCACATCCTTGAGCAACATTTCTCCGGATTTGTCTCCAGGCCGTAGGACCTTCACGGAAATGTCGTGGCTCTGTGCAATGCGATAGAGGTAGGTCTCGGCAATGCGGTTGCGTATGGGCCTGTCGCTGTTGTCCATCTGGGCGAGTTTGGACACTATAGGGTCCAAGGCTATGGCATCCTCAACTCCAAGCAGCTGTATTTCAAGCGAAAGGTCCCGTTCTATAGCCAGGCGGTCAGTCCACGACCACACCTGTCTCTCCTCCTTCTGGAAACCGAAGATTACTGTGGCAATAGCTATGTAGCCGGCTGTAATCAGTGCGAAAAGCAGCGGCCACACATTGGACCTGAGATTCAATCTGAGACCGAAGAACTCCCTGAACACCACCTTCAGGCTGAACAGCTGGAAGAGGGTCATCATTATGAGCAGGGTGTAGGAAATCACCACCAGCAGAGAAAAGAAGATATTCCCGCCCGAGCGGAAGAAATCCAAATTCAGGGAAGAATTGAGTATGAATGAACGGAAGGTGAACAAAATGTACCAGGCCGAGAGCGCGACTGCCGACACAATGCCGGTGCCATAGGCTGCGATAGAGATTCTTCTCATACGCCTGTCCTTGATATAGAGCAGGCGCAGACTTTTGCGTCTATTGTGGTAAATAAGCCACAAAGCGGTGAAAATCAAGCAGTTGAATAACAAAAGTACACCTAAGGAAGAGAGCACGGGACCATCGGCATAGACCAGTGGCGAAAAGAGGGAACTGCCCATATCGTTCTTCACCGGAACCGTGGAACTGCGCACAACCTTGAACACCGGACGTCCCTCGACCTGCACTTCCGAACCGCTGTCCTCGCTCAGGGG
>JALFCH010000101.1 GCA_022771245.1 Rikenellaceae bacterium
GACTTCCCTGAATCTGCATCCGGCTTCCGGAATACGCCCTTATGAGGATTGCTACGAGGCTTTCCGGGAGGATTATCTCAGCCGTGCCGGAGAGGATTACGACGGTCCGAAAGATTATGTCTATGGCGAGGAACAATATAAATATCAGGGAGTTGACAAACCTGCTGGGAAACCGGGCTACAATGCACCCGTACCTTTCCGTATGAGTCAGCAGGCTTGGGCCGATGCCTATTTCAACAGCGTCATCCATCCTCTCGAGAAGCAGGGCGTGGATTTCTGGTGGCTCGACTGGCAGCAATGGTTGGAAAGCAGATATGTCAAGGACCTGAACAATACCTTCTGGCTCAACTGGACCTTCTTCAACGACAAGGTACGCCAGTCTGCATACAAGGGCAAGGAGGCCGACCGTCCGTTCATCTACCACAGATGGGGAGGCCTGGGCAGCCACCGTTATCAGCTCGGATTCTCCGGCGACACCTATGACGAGTGGAGCGCACTCGCAATGCTTCCGTATTTCACTTCCACGGCTTCCAACGTGGGCTACGGCTACTGGGGCCATGACATAGGCGGACATATGCAGAAGTCCTATCACGACGCAAACCCGGAGATGTACACCAGGTGGCTGCAATATGGAGTCTTCACCCCGATTTTCAAGACGCACTCTTCCCCGTCCCCAAGCCAGGAAAGGAAAATCTGGGCCTATCCGACCCATTACGAATATATGAAGGAGGCAATCCGGCTCAGGTACAGTCTCACTCCTTATATCTATGATGCTGCTCGTCAGGCATTCGACACCGGAGTTTCCATCTGCCGCCCTCTCTATTACTACTATCCTGAGGAGCAGAAGGCCTACGATTGCCACGAGGAGTATTTCTTCGGGGACAATATTCTCGCAACTGTGCTCTGTCAGCCGCTTGATCCGGAGACCGGCAAGACAGAAAGGAAGATGTGGTTCCCGTCAGGCAACGACTGGTATGATATGGCCCACCATTGTATGCACAAGGGAGGCTCTGTCAAGACTTTGTACTATGCAATCGACGAGAATCCCTGGTACGTGCGTTCCGGTGCCATTGTGCCGCTTGCTTCCGAGGATATATGCAATCTTCAGCAGCAGGACAACCGTCTGCGTCTGCTCATAGTTCCGGGCTCATCCAGGGCAAGTTACACCCACTATGAGGATGACGGCGTGAGCCAGGCCTACGACACCGACTATGCCACTACCTTGATTGAGAAGAGTGTGAAGGGCAAGACACTGCGTGTGGTAATAAATCCGCGCCAGGGCTCATATCACTCAGCCCCTGCGACAAGGCTCTACTCCATAGTTCTGGAAGGAATGTCAGCATCTTCTGTCAAAGTTGACGGCCAGCCTTACGATTTCGAGAACAAGGACACCGCCGCCCTGATTTCTCTCCCGGAAACCTCGGCTGACAGCAAAACCGTCGTGGAAATCGTCCTGAAATAGTTTTCAGTTGGCCCAAGGATGCACAGTATTTGTTAAAAACGGCAAATATTGCTAAGTATGCGCATTATTGTAACGGCGGTTACAGTAATGCGCATTTCATTCTCCGAAACAATCCCTTGCCTCTTCCCTCAGCAGCCTCAGTTTCTCTTGCTCACCGAAAGCATATCCGCCAATCTCTCCATTTGCCCGCACCACCCTATGGCATGGCACAAGCGGAGCAAAGGGATTCTTATGCAGCGCATTGCCCACAGCGCGAGGACTCTTGCAACCAACCTTTAAAGCCAATTCCCCGTATGAAATAAGACTGCCCTTTGGAACATCCAAAAGGGCAAGATAAACTCTCCTCTGGAACTCAGTAATTCCTGGAGCACTACGTACCATATCCTTTATCTCTTCAACAGTCATTTGATTACTTTGTGGTAAAGATACCACGATTTAACATACAATTCTATTTGTTGAGAATGTGACCTGAACGACTGGCAAAGGTAAACTTTTTTCAGATATTTCCAAAGGTCACTATGCCAAAGGCTCTTTCTTGTAGTACCTTTTGTTATATCAATAATAATCGCTATATTTGCGTAAAACTATTGAAATATCAAAATATGTATAATGATAGGATTACTCCATTCGAGGCTATTGTCTCACTTGGAGAGGCGTTTTCAAAATACAGGAAGTCCGTTAAGATTTCGCAACAGCATCTGCATCAGAAAACGGGTATTTCCATTTTTACGATAAGCCAGTTCGAGAATGGGAAGGGGCAGGGATTATCTCTCTCTCATTTTCTTCTATTGATGGATGCCGTAGGATTGGATATCTCATTAAGTGAACTCATCCCGATTGCAAGCACTCTTGACCCGGAGAAAATCTGGAAGTCACAAAATAAGAAAGGAGACCGGAAATGAATGGAAATGCAGTAAGGGTTGTCTTGTGGGGAGAAACCGTAGGATATTTGATCTGGGATTCTTCGTCTTGGCGTACAACTACAGCCGTATTCAGTTTTGCCAGGGAATTTATTGAGAAGGGACTTGATATATCTCCCCTGATGATGCCATTGCAGTCCAACTTGGTGCAGTCCGGGCAGAGCATCAGAGGAACGGGCCCCAGGGAGCGCTTCGAGGGTTTGCATCCCGTTTTTGCCGACTCCCTTCCGGACCATTGGGGGAAGAGCCTTTTCCGCAAATGGGCGCAGAATCATAAGATCAGTATGAATACTGTGACCGGAGTTGACCTATTGTCATTTATCGGCAAACGTGCAACGGGAGCATTGGAATATGATCCGGCATATATAAAGGATGAGGATGAGGTTGTCGATGTGAATGTGGACGAGTTGTATTCGTTTGCCAAATCGGTCTTGTCAGAGCGTTCCGAAGTGACATTTAGTGCAAATCACGAACTGCTTTGGGCAGACCTGATGAAACTCGGAACATCTGCCGGTGGCAGAAGGCCGAAGGCACTGATTGCTGTAAATGACTCCGATGGAAGCATAAAATCCGGCCAAGCTCCTCTCCCTGAAGGTTATACTTACTATATTCTCAAATACGACAACGAATCGGATTTGTTTCCATATGCCCGTCTCGAATATGCCTACTATAAGATGTGTTGTGATGCCGGAATACGTATGAAACATTCTGAACTGAAAAGATTTGATACTTGCTCACACTTCATAACCGAAAGATTTGACAGGACACCTGAGGGAAAAGTCCATATGCAGTCACTTGCGGCATTGACCGGTGGTGTAAAGTCTTATGAGGAAGCCTTCAATGTTGTCCGGCGCCTCAAACTTGACTATGCCGACAAAGAACAGCTTTTCAGAATGATGTTATTCAACGTGCTTGGGGGAAATATTGACGATCACGACAAGAATTTCTCCTTCCTCATGGACAGACGGGGAAACTGGTCTCTTGCCCCGGCCTACGATATGGTATACAGCATTGACCCGGATACATTCGGAATCCAGAAAGGCCAGTCGATGAGCATCAGAGGTAAGGTACTGGAGATAACAGCAAAGGATGTCCTCGAGATAGCAAGGGAAAATGACATCATCAATCCTTCAGGAATAATATCTGAGGTCCTGGATGTGGTGTCAGATTTCCGATCGTATTGCAAGGCAGTGGGAATCAATGATATGACCTGTGATATGATGCAGAAGGAACTTAACGGGAAATACTCTTTGTTCAAGTAAGTGGGAGAGATTTCTTCTACCGGTTGCGGAACTCGGTGGGGGAGATGCCGGTTTTCTTTTTGAATTGCGTTGCGAAATATTCCGGGTTCTCGAACTGGAGTATGATGGATATTTCCTTGATTGAAGCTGAGGTGCTGCGGAGCATTTCCTTGGCCCTGTGGATTTTCAGGTTGATGAAATACTGGGCAGGGGAGAGACCGGTGTATTGCTTGAAAAGGTTCCTGAAACTCGTGTAGTTCACCCCAACGTGTTCTGCCACTTCAGGCATTCTCAAATCTGTCTCCACGCTCGCCTGCATAAATGCCCTGGCCCTGTTCACTATCCTTCTGCCTTCCTCGTCGGGTTGCATACGGTTGTTGCGGTCGGTCATAAACATAAGCCCCAGCAGATGGTTCACTATTCCTGCGAGCAACTGCTGAAAATATGTCTCCTGACGTTGTGCGGTCCTTATGGCCTCTCTGTAAAGTTCTATGACATTTTCATTGTAACCTATGAAATACACGGGTTTGAGTGGAGAAAAGAAACCCTCGTTTGTCCTGCTGTCCACATTGCTCCCGTTGAAGCCTATCCAATACTCGCTCCACCCCGTCTCAGGGTCGGGGAAATAGCTGTGTTTCTCGCCCGGGAAAATCAGGAACATATTTCCGGCCTCGATTTCAAACTTGCCCCCGTGTTCCGTGACCAGCCTGCCTTTGCCCTCGGTTATGTAAAGAAGCTGATATTCTGAAAGCACCCTGCCCACCGAAGGATTGAACATATATTCCGGATTGTGCTTCTGCGGCGGATAGTCCTCTCCCGGATTCACCTTCTGGAACCCCAGGGAGCATACCGTCAGCCCCCATTTCCTATCCTGCTTGTTTTCAGGTATGTAGCTTATGTTGTTTTCCATATTCTGAAGTTAAAGGATGTACCGGAAATGATAGATTACTCAACCCCTGCAAGGATAATCGAGATATTGTCGCAGCCTCCGTTTTCGCAGGCCCTGCGCATAAGGTCCACAATATTGCCGCCATCTCCGATTATGCTCTCTATTTCTTCATCCGGCACCATATCGCTCAGACCGTCGGAACAGATGAGTATCTTGTCTCCTTCCAGAATCTTACCGTCCAGGTCTTCTATCCTCAGATGTCCTTCCGCCCCACCTCCTATGCAGTTTAGCAGGAGTTTGCTGTCTTCCGGGTTTCCGCTCATTCCCCTTTCCGTCTCGTCAGTGGTGAGCTGGCGCAATATCCCTTCCCGGAAGCGGTAGGTGCGGCTGTCTCCGGCATTTATGAGCCAAATCCTGCCGTAATGCCACACAATGCCGGTCAGGGTGCATCCCATAGGGCGTGACTGGCCGCTCAGGGCTGCCTGTTCGTTGAGTTTGCGGCTGATTTCATAGACGCAGTCACGCAGGTCATCCACGAAATTTTCGGCGCTGATTTCCCCGCTGTTGAATTTATCGGCAAGAGTGTCAAGTGTAAACTTGCTGGCCTGCTCCCCATTCTCGTGTCCGCCCATTCCGTCCGAAACCAGCAGATAGAAGAAACCGTCCTCCGGAGTCGTGAGCGCGATTTCAGTGCTGTCGTCCCTCAGAAAGAGACCTCCTATGCTCAGGGCGTCCTCATTGTTTTCTCGGACCAGGCCCTTGTGGCAGATTGCCTGAATGTTCAGTTTCATTGTACAGTAAATTCCAGGGTTGCTATTCTGATGATGTCTCCGGTTTTGATTGCAGCGGCTTTTCCGGGTTCGAGTTTCACTCCGTTCACTTTTGTGCCGTTGGTGGAGCCGGAATCGGTGATGGTCCATCCGGAAGGTCCGCCGCCGATGACTCCGTGATTGCCGGAGACATAGATGCAACTGGCGAGTTCCGGCCATATTCCTCCACGGCGGCCGAAGGCTCCTGCCCGCAGGATGAGTCTCATTCCGTTTCCGCTGAGGGCTACTGCCGTTTTGACATCGGTGGCCGTCTTTTTCGCAGCAGAATACCTGGTGCCGGGTACAAGATCACTGCCGCAAACCGGACATTCCATACCCCTTTTCGGTCTCTTGCACTCAGGACACCATTTCAATTCCTTCCCGCACTGGTCGCAGAAAGCGCTGTCGTCGGGAATCATATTCCTGCATTCGGGACATTGAATCATAGCACATCCTCCATCTTGATAAGTTTGCGTTCTTCCGGCGAAACCGTTTCTCCTTCTTCTGCAAGTCTCGCAGCAAGGTTGCTCTTAACCTCGTCGAAGAGATTGCGTGCGTCACGGCCGTTGCCGAAAGACCGTCCGCGATTATTGTAAAGCACTGTGAGTCTGCCTCGTACCGCATTCTCGGCCATTGGGTCAAGACTGTATCCTCCCTTCCGGGCGTGAATCATAAAGATGCGGAAAAGTTCATCCGGATTGTAATCCTCGAACACAATGCGGTTCCGCTGCGGGAAGCGGGACTCAAATCCGCTGTTCTCGGAAATGAATTCCTGCATCTCGTGAGAATATCCCGCCGCGATGCAGACGAACTTGCCCCTGTCGTTCTCCAGTCTGTCCACAAGGGTCTGAAGCGCTGTCTTTCCGTACTGGTCCATAGCCAGCTGATAGGCCTCGTCAATGAAAAGTATGCCGCCCATTGCCGAATTGATTACATTGGTCGTAACCGCCTCGGTGTCACCCAAATACCTTCCCACAAGATTATGTTTTACCACTTCCACCACCTTAGGGCTCGGCAGGGCTCCCATAGAATGGAGAATTTTCCCCATCAGCCTCGCCACCGTGGTTTTGCCCGTTCCCGGATTGCCTAAGAACAGATAGTGCCCGAGCGGAATCACCGGAGTGCGGTTCTCCGCCTTAGCCAGTTCGATTTCGTTGTTGATGGTGTGTGCCAGCTTGGTGAGGGCAGTTTTTACACCTTCGAGTCCGATGAGGGCATTGAGTTCGGCAAGGCAGTCTTCAACTGATACTTTCGCGGCCTCTTCAAAAGGAATGTCATCCAGATATGCTGTGTGCAGGAACTCCGGAGTCCACTGCTCATAAGGAGTCGCGGAGATGCGGTTGTTGATATTGGTCTTGGTCTGCTTGACCTTCGTCACCGCTTCCCGGGCGTTTCCGAACTTGTCGTCCTTCATAGCCACCATATTCTGGAACATATTCAGAGCCTTCATACGCACACTCTCGTCCGCAAGGGAGAAATTGTATTTCTTGGCCTTCGCCGCATTTTCGTAAATCTGCAGCAGTTCCTCCGCAGTGTAGTCCTCGATGTGGATGGTGTGCGAAAAGCGGCTCTTCAGGCCGGGATTGGAATTGAGCATAGTCTCCATCTGCTTGCGGTAGCCTGCACAAATCACCACGAATTTGCCGGCATCGTCCAGCATCCTGTTCATAAGCGTGCGTATCGCCTTCTTGCCCTCCGAACTGGTGCTTTGCCCCGCAGAGTCCATAGGCTCAAGGTCGTAGGCTTCGTCGAGGAAGAGCACCCCGCCCATAGCTTCGTTGATGGCTGCATCCATATTCTTGTCGGACTCATTGACATACTTGCTTATGATGTCATTCGGCATCTTGGTCACGACATTGTCGGTCGAAGTGACCCCGAGTGCCTTGAAAATCTTGCCCAAGGTCTTTGCCACCGTGCTTTTCCCCGTTCCCGGATTGCCGGTGATGATGATATTGTAAGGGCTCAGACCTTCTTCGGCTTCTCCCATTTCGACGAGCCGGCGTTGCACTGCAATATCGTTTGCAATGGTCCTGATTTCCTTTTTGACACTGCCCATTCCCACGAAAGCGTCCAGTTCCTTCATCACGTCTTCCACGGATATCTCCTTCGTTCCTTCCTCTCCCGCTATGTCATTCCAGCTGAGCACATTGTCTTCCGCATTGCGGGTGTTGTGCCTTTTTACGGCCTCGTCGAAGAGATTGCGCACTTCGCGTGCGTTTCCGAAGGTGTCCGTACGTTTGAGGTACATTTTGTCGAAGATGCCGGGAAGCATTTCATCCGCCTTGGCATCCAGAGTGAATGTGGTGTTCTCATTGTTGCCTGAGAGCATACGGCGGAATATTTCTTCAAGCTCACGGGGCTTATAGTCAGGGAATTCTATGGTTACGTTGAATCGGGAAGGAGTGCCCGGGTTGATTCTGATGAATTCTCCCATTTCCTTGGTGTAGCCGGCCATTATGCAGACGAATTCGCCTTTGCGGTTCTCCGCAATGTTGAGCAGGGTGTTCACTGCATCTGTTCCGTATCCTCCTCTCTGGTCACCGCCGGCAAGAGCATAGGCCTCATCAATGAAGAGGATTCCTCCCATAGCCTTGTCCACGTATTTCTTGACATTGGCTTCCGTATCTCCCTGGAACTGGCCGATGAAATCCTTGCCGGATATTTCCACAAACTGTCCTGTTGGCAGGGCTCCTATGGCGTTGAGCACCTCTCCGAACTTGCGTGCAAAGGTGGTCTTTCCGGTGCCGGGGTTGCCGGTGAATATATAATGGTCCCGCAGCAGCTTGCCGGTGATGCCGTTTTCCTTCTTTTTCTTGACATTCCGGATGATGGCTTTGATTTCGTCTTTCACGCTCTGAAGGCCCACAAACTTGTCAAGTTCGGACAGGATTTCCTCTTCCGTCTTGGGTGTAAAACAGCGGGAATCATCTATATCCGTCTCACAAATGCTTTCGCCCGAGCGCATTGCCGCCTTGACCGCCAGGTCCTCTGCAGTTTTTTCCGCAAGATGTCCGTTCACATAGCCCATTTCCTTCTGTCTCATACACCAGGCAAAATGGCTCTTGAGTTTCCTGACGGCTCCGTCTTCCATCCCGAGCTTGTATCTTTCCCTCAGCATTGAACTTGTGAGAATGCAGAGGTCGCTGTTTGAGAAAGGTTCGAGCCGGAACTCAAAACCGAACAGACGGCGCACATCCTTGTTGTTTTCCAAAAATCCGCTCAGGTCGTTCATATGACCGCAAAGCAGCACAATCGGAGCACCTTCCACCGTCCTCATTCTTGCAAACAGTTTGTCCAGCTGGTTCACATCCGAGGACTTTGAGGTGGGCAGCAGTTTCTGGGCATTGGTTATCAGAAGTATGCCGTCCTTCAGGGAGGAGATGTTCTTGTCGAAGTCCGAGCTGAACTGGTCCCAGTCTGCGGCATCCACTTCCTTTATGCCCTGCTTCGCCACGCCTGCGGCAATGATCTTTGAGGCTATGGTCTTGGCTATGAAATGCTTTCCCGAACCTGCGTCTCCGAGTATGAGACAGTCAAGGTCTATGCGGGTGCCTCCCTGTGCCAAGATTTTTGCCACCTTGAGCTTCTGTTCCAGTTTCTCAAGTTCCGGCTCTATGTTCTGCTTGCCTATGAGACTCGTTTCCGAAATCTGAACCTCAAACTTTTCACCGCAGAAACGGCAGTATTTCGCTTCTGTACGGTTGTCTTTTCCACATTTTGTGCAAGTTGCCATAAATTATTTGCTGTTTTCTTTCGCTGCCAGTTCGTTGATTTTTCTGATAGTTCTTTTGTCGGCTTTGCCGGTGACCTTGATTCCGTTAGCCCTCTGGAAAGTTCTCACGGCAAGCCTGGTGTTTGTGCCATAGTCACCGTCAGCGGCGCTCTTGAGATAGCCCTTGCGTATGAGGAACTGCTGCATCTTGCGCACATTCTCGCCCTTGTCTCCGGGATTGAGGGACTGAACAGTAATGAGGTCCTTGATTTCCTCCTGGGCTGCTGGAGTCTCCGTCTGCTCCATCACCGGAGCCACCACTTTGTCGTATATCCAACTGTTAGGAACAAATGAACTCAGTCCAACCAGAATCCATACTGAGGCTATGAACACAAGGACATATATGCGCCTCTTTTTCAGGTCGTCTTTCCAACCGTTCAGGGCACTCTCGTCCAAATCGATGCTCAAGGAGGAGTCGAATTCGTCTTCATCGCTGAAGGCATAGTAGAGAGGTTCCAGCACAAGCTCGTCAAAGCCCGGTTTCGTCAGTTTGCGCATCTGTTTTCTATGGGAGCTGGGATTCAGCAGGGTCTTCCAGGTCAGATATCCTCCCACTCCCAGCACCACGGCGAGGAAGATGAAGAGTATGAATTTGCCGAGAAGCCAGACCACAAATGACAGCGCTGCGGCAACTATGCCACCGGCGATGATTGGGATAATGCATCCGCTGCTGTTATCGTCTGTGAAAAAGACAATTGCGGCAACCACCAGACCCACCGGCCAGAAGAATTTTTCCAGTGAGAGTCCGGAAGTGTCCACCAGAGGAGACTGCACTATGGCCATTATCAGCATAATCACGAGCTGAATTGCGGGAAGAATGGCGAGTATGACAGTGCTGGCCAGTTGCAGAGTATTGCGCGTGTTCAGGGCGAGTATCCTTTTCTTGGCCGAGGAAACCATCGTGTCCACCTGCTGCCTTGCACTGTCGAAGCGGGTGACATAAGTGTTTTTGTCATCTATGCGCCTAAGGTCTTCAAGATAGTCCTTGAGCAGGTTTTCGTAGGTGAATTGTTGGGAAAGGTCAGCATCGGGGTTTTCGTGATGCTGGACTGCCAGCCAGCCGCCCAGACCGTTGTTTTCGTATTCATTCCTGAGCACGGACCTGGACTCGCGGAACAATTCGGAGACGGTGGTGACGGTCTTGCCGCTGTTTTCCAGCCTGTATTGGGGAGTGTGTCCGAAACCTTTAATGATTTTCATCCAGGCCGCCTGAGACATGTAGTTTTCGTCTTTCGGACCGGCCTTCTTCTTATTGTCAGAGCTTTCGTAGTCTGTGCAATAGTCTATCCAGGAAATCTGGGATGTAAAGCGGTCTCCCTTGGTCTTCAATGAATCGCTCAGATATGTACTGTAATCGGGATGCAGGATTGAAGCGGCCACACAAAAGACGGTTGTAGGTCTAATCCTGAGCGAGAGCGGGTCGTTGAAGTAATTCTCGGACATCTCGGAGAGGTCTCCGTGGAATTTGTTCCAGACGACTGTGTAGATTTCATTCAACAGTCTGCCCAGGCTTTCCCCTGTCATAGCATACAGCTCGTCAGACGGGTCGTTTATGAGGTTGAGGTCGGACAGCGGGTCCAGAATCTGCACCCTGACCATAGCCACCTCGACGTCATCTTTCGATGCAGGGAGTCTGTCGGCCAATGCCTTGTCCTTGCATCTTACCCATTCCAGGAATATGTCCGATGAGAGCAAATCCCAGGTTGGCCCATCGGGAATGGCATCGTTGCAGAAATTGCCCACATCCTTGAAGTTGAAAATTTTCCTGCTGCAGGCTTCTCCCCCTTTGCGGGAAGAACCCTTGAATGTGAGGGGCAAGGTGGGGTTGAGAGCGTAGATTGCAGCCAGAGCTCCGGTGTTCTGGTCTTTCGGATAGCGTTTTTCGACTATCTCCTGCATTTCCAGAGCAAGTTCGGGATAGGGCTTGAGCCATTTTTCCAATTGCCCCCGGTAGAGGTATCTCTTAGCCAGCTCGATGTCCTCAATCATACAGTCGGCAAGTTCCTCCGGCGAATGGGCCACCAGGTGTTTGGATGCGCTGAAAGTGATGTTGAGGTCTTCTATGATTTCGTCTTCCTCCACCGGTACATCCTCTCCGTTGAGCGTGCGCTCGATTTCAGGATAGTCCCAGCGCTTTGCGGGATTTTTGATGAGCAGTCCCCGGCAAATCCTGGCGAGGGGGTCTGGCATATCTGACGGCACACGTATGCGGCCCTTGACCTTGTCCATTGCCATCTGGCTTTCCTGGCTTCGGAAGGCCTTTTCGCCCATCCACATAGACAGAATGCTCATACCGAGGGAATAGAAGTCGGACTTGGTGCTGAGTTCTACGAATACTCCTGAGGGGAGGGTGATGGTGGCGGTGTATATTTCCGGGGCGGCGTAAATGGGGGTGCGGCCCTGAACTGTGGTGCATTTCCCGTCAATGTCGAGGATTTCGGATATGCCGAAGTCGCACAAGACGCTGTCCCAGGTGGTCCTGCTCTTTATCAGTATGTTGGCAGGCTTGATGTCCTTATGGAGTATGTTCAGCTTGTGGAGCCGGTCCAGAGCTGCTGCGGTCTTGACTGTTATCGCGAGTATGGCTTGGGCGTTGCCCTTGATTCCGGTGTCGGCTGCGTTGCCTTCAGGGATGTATTCAGTCAGTTCGAAATCTTCACCGAAGTCTATGATATCGGCTATGAAGCCCTTGCCGTTGAGTTTCTGCAGAGGGGACAGGATTTTGGTCTTGGCCCGGCAGCCAGGGTGGAAGAGTTTGAGGGCATATTCTTTCCTGGAGTCGGTGACCAGATAGAGTTCTCCTTCACCGCCCGAGGAGAGGTGCCTTCGAACTGTCAGCTTCCGGCTTCCGGCGTTTATGCTCTGGCCTGGGGCTAATATTACCGACTTTGGGGACTGAGGGT
>JALFCH010000172.1 GCA_022771245.1 Rikenellaceae bacterium
AAGTTCAAGACAGGCCTCCATTTCAGCCTCGGCCCAGGTGAGAACATCGAACTGCGGAGTGGCTTTGCAATACACCTCTTCCGGTGTTTTGACGGCCGAAGTCCTCAAAGGAACGTCACCGAAGGACTGCGCTATGAGGAAGTAATAATAGGCCCTGAGGAAACGGGCTTCATTATAATATTTCCCGTCCGGGTCGAATTCTGAATGCTCCACGGCCTCCATAAATGAATTGGCATTGTTGACGCCCTGATACATAGCCGTCCAGATGTCATAGATAAACTGATTGCTTGCGTCGTGACGGCAATACTGGAGGTAATTCGTGCCTATTTCCCTGTTGAAATAGCAGAGGTCGTCTATGTTTGAATACATCAGGGAATAGTAGTTCCCGTAGAAACTCTCCTTGCTCATAGCCCCGTATATACCTGCAAGCCCGTACTTGACCTCGGCCTCGGTCTTGTAAAAAGTCTCTGAACAGATGACCTGAGGGGTGACATCGAAGAAACTGCAAGAAGACAGGATTGCCGAAAGTGATGTCCCTATCAATACTTTATATATATTTCTCATAATTTCATCGATTTAGAATGTGAATGAAAGTCCGCCGGTGATGCCGAATGCGCGAGGATAAGCCGACCAGTCAAAGCCCGGAGTCAGCACGGAATTGCGTGTGGAGACCTCAGGGTCAGGACCTGAATAATCCGTAACAGTAAACACATTGTCCGCCGACACATAGATTCTCAAGGTGTCGAAATGCATCTTGCGCAGAACCTTGCGCGGAAGAGTGTAACCGAGTGAGATGTTCCTGAGTCTGAGGAAGGAACCGTCCTCCACCACTCTTGAGGAATAGACCATCATACCGTTGGCTTTCACTCTCGGAATGTCGCTCTGAGGATTTTCAGGTGTCCATCTATCCGTGTAGGTCTTCCACTGGTTGGTGTTTGTTATGGTTCCGTTCTCGAAATAGAGCCTGTTTGCATTGAGTATATCGTTGCCATAGCTCCAGGAGAAGAATACGTTGAGATCGAAGCCGTAGAAATTGAATGAGGTGCCGAAACCTCCCGTTGACAACGGCTGTCCGCAGCCTATGACCGTCTGGTCGTTTTCGTCAATGATGCCGTCTTCGTTGATATCCCTGTACTTCGGATCTCCCGGACGTACGGCACTCTTGCCTACGGTGGTCATATATGGTATTCCGTCCTTTAGGATGGTGCCGGAATTGAATTCCTCAGGCTTGTAGGTTCCTTCATAAATGTAGCCGTACATCAGACCGGAAGGCTTGCCAACCTGAGTGATGTAGGCATACTGTCCGTTGAACTTCTGGTCCCAGGAAACCTTGCTCAAAAGCGAATACTGGTCGTTGGTGAGCGCGGTCACGGTGTTGCGGTTCATCGCTATGTTGAAGTTTATGTTCCAGACAAAGTTTTTGGTTTGTACCGGGGTGAGGTCGAGAGTCAGTTCCACTCCCTGATTGCGCATGGAACCTATGTTCATCATTGTGCTGGTGTAGCCGGAAGAAGACGGGATGGTGGCCTGCAGAAGCAGGTCGCGGGTGTTCTTCAGATACCAGTCCGCAGTGAGTTTGATGCGGCTCTCAATGAAAGAAAGGTCCAAGCCCACATTCCATTGTTCAGTGGTCTCCCATTTGAGTTTGCTGTTGGCCATATTCGAAGGGAAATATCCGGAAACCTGCTGGCCGCCGAAGACATAGTCAAAGGAATCCTTGTTGCCGGGCAGTACGCTGATTTGCGAATAGAAATCGTAAGGAGTGGTGGTCCTGTTGTTTCCCGTCATACCCCAGGATGCACGCAACTTACCGTTGGACAGCCATTTCTGGTCCTTGAACCAATCCTCACGGTTGAAGTTCCAGGAAAGGCCGGCTGAAGGGAAATAGCCCCAGTGATTGCCGTCCGGAAATTTCGAAGAACCGTCCGCACGGAAGGATGCGGTGAGATAGTATTTGTATCTGTAGTTGTAGTTGAGTCGGAAGAGTCCTGACATCATCGTCCAATTGTACTCCCAAGGGGTAACAGTCTGATAAGCCCCTGTATGAAGTCCGTTCAGACCCAGGGATTCAGTGGTCATCTGGGTGGCGTAAGTGCCTTTGTAGTCGGACTTTTCGCCCTGCATGGTGAAACCTCCCATAAGTTGGAGATGGTGGTTGCGCTTGATGTGCTTGGTCCAGGTGAGGGTGTTCTCGTTGAGCCAGGTAAGTTTTCTGTTCCAATAGATACCTCCGTTCACTCCCTTACCGGATGGAGAACCCGGATAGCCGGTGTATGTCTGGGTGCCGTTGAATTCCTCCCTGCGGCGGTTGTTCATGGTGTAACCTCCGGTAATCTTCAGTTTAAGGTCATCGACAATCTCCCAGGTCAGTCCCAGATTGGCGTTGAGATAGTCCACTATGGTCTTGCGATACTCGTTCTGGGCAGTCTTGACAGGGTTGAAACGGTAATCCGACGCACCTGTCACCTCAGAATCGACAAGGTCGTCATACAGGTCATCAGAATTCCCGGAACGAATGGGCTTGACCGGTCTGTAACCCCAAACGGAATACATAAGCCATCCGGTGGCGGAAGAGGCAGCCTGGGCATCTGTCGGAGTGACTCCGTTTGTGATTGACCTCGAATAGTTTGCAAGCAGGTCAACGGTCACTTTCTTTCCGATTTTCTGCTGGAAATTGATTTTGCCCTGGTAGCGCTGGAAATTGGACTGGATGATGATACCGTCCTGGTCTATTGCGGAGAAGCTGACATTGTAGCGGTTGCCGGCCTCCTTGCTTCCTCCAGAAAGGGAAATGGAATAGTTCTGGGTGAGGGCATTGCGGTAGAGGCTGTTCTGCCAATCGTTGTACGGAATGTCTTTGTAGTCTTCCACGCTGTAGCTGGTGATTCCTGCCGCCGCATCTTCATCTGAAGGCTTGAGATAGGCGTTGGTGTTGCCGGAAATTTCATAGAGTTCAGTCTGCAGCTGCACAAATTCATATCCGTTCATCAATTCCACCTTGTTGGCAATCTGGTTCATGGTCCAGGATGCGGAGAAGTTCACCTTCGGCTTGCCTTCCACACCCTGCTTGGTGGTGATAACGACCACTCCGTTGGCTCCACGGGCACCGTAAATGGCTGTCGCAGAGGCATCTTTAAGTATGTCTATGGATTCTATGTCAGCCGAGTTGAGAGCTGTGGCCATAGAACTTTCCGTAGGGAAACCGTCGATGACATACAGAGGGGCGCTGCTTTGGGTGAGGGAGTTGTTGCCTCGGATGGTGATGTTGGCTTCTGTTCCAAGGGCACCGTCTGAGGTGGAAACCACCACTCCGGCGACCTTACCGGTGAGGGCCTGGTCGAAATTGGTTACAGGGGACTTCATAAGGTCTCCCATATCGACCTTGCTCACGGAACCTGTCAGGTCTCTTCTGGTCACGGAACCGTAACCCACGCTGACAACTTCCGCAGCTTCGATGGAAAGTTGTTCTTCCTTGAGTGTCACATTGATGACAGCTCTGCCGTTCACCGCTTCCCTGATTTCGGCAAAACCGAGGCAGGAAAACAAAATGCTGCCTTTTGCGGGAACAGAAATGGAATAATTACCGTCGATGTCAGTTACAGTACCATTGGATTGGCTTCCAACTTCCATAACTGTGACTGCAACGAGCGGAATGCCGGAGTCATCAACCACGCGGCCTGTGACCTTCACGTTCTGGGCATTCAGAACCGCAGTCGAGGTCAGCATAAGCAGGGCCGCCACTAATTTAGTCAATCCTTGCATTTCAAATAAGTATTAGTTCAGGTGTGTTATTGTTTGTTGATATTTCAGCAAAAGATATTTCAGAAAAGATATTGCGGCGAAAGCCTATTTCTGCACGAGAACAAACTCGACAGGCTGTCCGTGGATGCAGGTAACCTCCAGTCTGGTCTGTCCGTCTGAGCAATTTGCCTTCACAGCCGGATTGTCCTCCACAAGAGCATAATTGCCGTTGAGAGAAACAGCTTTAGTAAGAGGCTGGCTCGGCTGGATGGTAGTGTAGCCCTTTTGGGTGATGCCCAGGTCCGGAGTACATACACTGACAACTACGCTCCCGTCATTCCTCTTTCTTTCCATCACTATGGTCTCTGCTTCGATTTCGGATGCCAGGGAGGTGGTGGACTTGTAACCGCAATAACTGATGTAGGCTGTGATACCCGTCACCTCGTCCCTCACCACGTGGGCGGAGTTGTCTGCCTGGAGCACCGTGTACGGCTGCTTCTTCGCATATTTTCCGCTTTCCTTGCCGCTCGGTTTGACGAGCATAAGGTACTCGTAGGAAGCCTCCTTTGGTGAAACGCCGTGGTCCAGATAGGCAGTGATGAAGTCGCCCTCGCCGGTCTTTTTCTTCGTGTCGGAAGGTGAGGTCTGATGCTTCTTCTCCACGGTCAGCCCAAAGCCGTCCTTTATTATATATATGTTGCCTTTTGTGTCGGTGAGGACAACCTTACCCTTTTCCGTGTATCTGTAATTATACGGGAAGGCATCGCTGAATTCGTCATTTATGTCCACTTCCTCATTCTTGTCCTCAAGTTTGAGTTGATAGAGGGTGGTTTCTGTCGGCCAGGTGGAGTTGTTGGTGATGCCTGTGCCTATGAAAACTATCCTGTTATCGAAGCAGAATACGCTCTTGGTGGCAGTCGCCCCGGCACAGAAGTTCTGCCTGTCACCTTCCGTGTATGTGAATGCAAGGCATCCGTTCTGGCCTTCAAGCGAGGAAACGCCCGGAAATCTGGACTTGTTCCTTTCCATAAGCGTCCCCTTGAGCGGGTTCTCGAGAAGGTCGAAAGGCAGGTGTATGGATGTCACTCCCGGATATCTGTTCCAGTCCCAGCCGGCCTGAGTGTAACCGCTCTTTTCGGCTCCGCAGTCGTCAATAAGCTGCACCGAGCCATAACTCAGATAGCGTCCGTAACGGTTGTCGGCCGCATATATTTCCGAGCCCCAGACATCGGAATTGAAGCCCTTGAGGGTAATCATCCAGCCGTTTCTGCGATGCACTCCGAAGGCACCGTAATTATAGACATTGAAACCTTCAGGCTGGATGTACTGCCCCACTCCCTCTTTCTTGAAAAGTGAAAGATTAGCCTTATCCTTGCCTCCGAGGGCTATGTAGGCTCCTGCAAGCTGAGGATCCACATTTTTGCCGCTGCCGGTCAGGTCTCCCAGACGGGCGAGCCGCGCGTAGGTCTCCACATCTGCATCAGGAATCCTGCCGTTGAAAGGGTGCCTTCCGCAGACTCCTATTCCCCAATCCCTGCCATTGGTATAGTCGTAAAGTGTGAGGAGGGCGAATTTGAGGTTCTGCCTTGCAGGAAGGTCTATGATGAAGTCTGTGCCTTCTGTGTAGAAAATGAAATCGCCCAGACTCGCCAGAGCACCGACCGTGTATCCGGGATAATGTCCGCCGTGGTGGAATGAGGTGCCGTCCACCTTGAATCCGCCGAGAGTACCGTCAGTAAAGGCGAGCGAACCGGAAGTCCAACTGCCCAAAGCCTTCATATAGGCATATTTGTCCTCATCGGAAGGCTGAAGCATAGCGGAAATCACGCGGCAGTTGTGCAGGGTGTGCCAGGCGTCTAGAATACCGTCCCTGGTCTGTTCATAAGGCATCCTGACTTCCTGAAGACCGGACCAGTAAGTGAGTGCAGGGACATAGTCCTGAAGTTTCCCGGCCTCAGCGAGCGGCTTGCGGAGTATCCATATTCCCTTGTAGAGATCCCTCACCTGATAGCCGTAATGATGGTTCGTACCCTGACCGCTTCCGTAAGCGAAACCCTGGTCGAGAGCGTGGTCCATTGCATCTATAACCTTCTGAATGTTTGAGGTGTTGCCGGTGTAAAGATAGTCGAGCGCATACCAATATACTATTTCCTGGATGAACCTGATGCGCATTTCGCCTTTGGAATGGTTGAATTCGTCATCGCTCAGAAGAGGTGCTCCGGTCACGGATCCGTCGGCCAGCCGCCTGATGCCGTATTTGTCCAAATGCGCCTGAGCCCTGCCCATAAGCGTGCTGGCTGTATATTCCTTGCCCGGGTTTCCGGTCGCCGCCCATTGGTCCATTCTTTCCTCTACGGTCCTGAGCATCTGCTTCATATCCCCGGTGAGTGAAGGTTTTTCAGGTTCCTTGTACTGCTCCCATTCCCAGAGCCGGCACCACTGCCACATATCCCGCTCAAGATTCCAGTTATTCTCTGGAATCTGCATATCCGGGGTTATCTGGGCGTGGAGCTTGGTCTTGGAAAAACTTACCCTGTCTATATAAACTGTACCTGAAGGGGCTGCTGAAGAGATGGTCATCTTTGCCGCAGATACATTTCTTTCCGCAGGCTTCTTGTCTCCATAATGGCCCTCCGCTGTGAGCATATCAATATATTTTATCCATATCGCACGCCAGCCCCTGTGGTTCATACCGAAATCGAAATGGCATATTTCATTGCCGAGCCAGTCGTAAAAAGTGAACCTGAGAGGATCAGACATGGATTCGGTGTTGTAAACCCACATCATCAGACCTGCTCCGTTCACCTTCATAGACGCTTCGATGTCGGCGAAATTGGAGAAGACCAGCTGGGCATCCGGAGACGACCATTCATAACGGATGGACTGCTTTCCGTCCTTGAATTTGTCCGTTGAGAGGGATATTGCTGAATTTCCGGAAGCCTTGACGAATGAAGGCATCTGACCTTCAAAGTCGTACTGGGAATTTATTGCGGCGTGTACAGACACGGCCATAGTCAGAGATATAAGAATCGCGTAAATTTTTCTCATGCGGTCAGACTTTATTGTTGGCATTAGTTGGCATTAGTGCGCATTAAGTGCAAATGTAACGATTTTAACGATAAAACTTAAGTCTTTGGAAGGTTTTTTTGAGAAAAATAAAAATGCAGGCAAAAGCTATGATTATTTGACAAATTACTTATCTTTGTCATTGATATGCCCTAAAGAAAAGTCTTGCGGAGCGTATGGAATTGACACGATTCAACTGACCACATATTATGAATTTTCCAAGCAAAACGGCCATAGCGCCGCTCCTTGTTCTGACCTTTGTCCTGACCATTGCCGGATGCAGCACATCGGCTCTCGAAGAACGCCTGAACAATCTCGAAGAAAAGATTTCGTCCCTTGAGGAATATGTAAGCGGCATAAACACCAACACCATTGCACTTTACAGCCTTATGAAACAGGGGATAAGGATAGTCGGTTTTGAACCTGTCGAATACGGCTACAACCTTTCCCTGAGCGACGGCACCATAGTCAAGGTCATCTACGGGCTCGAGGCTCCGGTATCCCTCCCTATCATAGGAATTGACGGGAACGGCAAATGGGTGGTTTCATTCGACAACGGGGAGAGTTTTCTTCCTATAGAGGGCGCCGCTATCGTGGATTCGAAAGACGGAAACACCCCTATGGTGAAAATCAGTGCAGACGGATTTTGGCTCATCAGCACTGACGGAGGACAGACCTGGAATACCATCACGGGCGCAGACGGCAAGCCCCAGAGCGCAGTGGAGCCTCCGCAGACAAGTGGGGTCTATTCCATTTTCCGGGAAGTGCATTACGACGCGGAAAAAGACGAGATGGTGTTCGGACTTGCAGACGGGAGCACGGTACGAGTCGTTGTTGCGGACAACTTCTCAATGGAAATAAAGGGATACAGTGCCGGAGAAGTCATTTGCCTTGCTGAAACCCGCAAGTATGAAGTTGCCCTGACCGGAGTGGCTGACGCAATGTTTCTGTTGCCGCAGGGATGGGCAGCAAGTTTGTCGGAGAGCGAATTGTCTGTGACCGGTCCGGAAAGCGGAACGGCTGGGGAATACAAGCTGGGGATAATGCTGGTATCGGAAGACGGGCTACTCAAGAAAACAGAACTGACATACACGCTCAGGGCCGAGCATTTGTCTGCAAGCAACTGCAAGGTATTCAACGACTTTGTCGCGGGCAACGGAGAGAACGTCCTGCTGGACTTCTCATACGCAGGCTACAACCACGGGGAATCAGCCCCGCTGGAGACTGCTGCACTCGGCTACAAGACTTACGATGTAACAGACTACGGTGCAATTCCAAACGACGGCAAATCGGACAGAGAAGCCTTCCTCGCCTGCCTGAAAGCCGCCCTCGGTGTGGATTATACAGTGAACAGCAACAACATCATCACCTTCAACCACAAGGAAAAGGCAAATGCAATAGTCTATTTCCCCGAAGGAGAATTCATACTGCACACTTCCGATGACGATGTGGAAAGCTCAAGCGCGAGCAACAGCCAGAACATACAGATACGCTCGGGCAATTTCGTGCTCAAGGGTGCGGGAAGGGACAAGACCAAACTCATAATGCAGGACCCCAACCAGCCTTCCAGCGAATCGGTCCTCTACAGTTCCCCGGCTATGATAGAAATCAAGCACAACAGCGGACTCTCCGCTCTGACCGATGTGACTGCAAATGCCGCAAAAGGGACGTTCTCCGTGCAGGTGGCTTCCACGACAGGACTTGCTGAAGGCCAATGGGTGTGTCTGACGACAGTCAATAACAACCCTTCATTTGTCGAGGAGGAGCTCAAGGGCGGCAATGTCTCGACAACCGAACTTGCAGGAATGACCAATCTTGTTAATACAGGAGTGCAAATCTATGACTATCATCAAATTAAGAGCATCAGCGGAAACATTGTCACCTTTGTAGAGCCTATAATGCACGAAGTGGATCTCAAGTACAAGGCACCTACCGGAACGAACTGCTACAACTGGAGAATTTCCAAGTATCCGCATTATGAAAACGTGGGAATCGAGGATATCACGTTCAAGGGAAATGCCAAAGACCATTTCGTGCATCACGGGAGCTGGGAGGATGACGGGGCATTCAAGCCCATAAATATGACCAGGCTCACAAATTCGTGGATGCGCAGGGTTGGCTACGAGAGCGTGAGCGAGGCCTGTTCAATAACCAACTGTTCCAACATTTCCGTCTATGACATAATTTTTTGTGGCACAAGAGGACACGCAGCCATCAGGTCACAGGTATCATCCAGGGTATTCATAGGAGCCACCACAGACAGTTCATCCGGCTACCTTATAGATGACCCGTCCACCTATTGTGAAACTGCCGGACAGTACCACGCCGTGGGAGTTTCCAAACAGTCTATGGGTACAGTCCTCTGGAGAAATGTATGGGGAGACGACAGTTGCTTTGAGTCTCACGCGACCCAGCCGAGAGCCACACTGGTGGACTGCTGCAAGGGAGGCTTTATGCGTTTCCGCCAGGGTGGTGATGAAGCTCAGGTGCCGAACCATCTGGATGACCTTGTGCTGTGGAATTTCGAATCCACCACGACTCAAAGCGGAGACTTCATCTGGTGGGACCACGCCAGCAAATGGTGGAAGTTCCTCCCTCCTGTGATTGTTGGTATCCACGGCCAGCCTGTCACCTTCGACCAGTCCCAGATTAAACTGGAGAGCAGCAATGGCACCCCTGTGGACCCTGAATCTCTGTATGAAGCCCAGCTCAGACTCCGTTTGGGCGCAGTGCCGGCTTGGCTCAACTCGCTGAAATAACTCACTGATTAGCTCACAAACTCACTGAAACAACTCACAAACAATATGAAAAAGATACTTAAATACTTAGCAATCCCGGCAGCAATGACTTGTCTGCTGGCATCCTGCTCCGGCCTCTCTGACATAGAAAAGCGGGTGGAGTCTCTTGAAAGCAGGGTTCAGGCACTTGAAACACAAATAGGAATACTGAACACAAATGTGGCTGCAGTACAAAAGCTTGCAGAAGGAGGAACAATCAGCAGCGTGGAGGAGAAGGACGGTGTCTATACCATCACTCTCAGCAACGGGGAAAAGATTATCCTCAAGCAGGGCAGCACGGGCATAGCCAATGCCCCTGTGGTTTCCATTGACGCAGACGGCTACTGGACTGTGGACTATGGCAATGGTCCGGAGCATATTCTCGTGAACGGAGAGAAGGTCAAGGCAGTCGGAAAGGACGGGCTCACTCCGATTTTCGGCGTGGATGATGAAGACTATTGGACTGTTAGCTACGACGGCAAGACGTTCACGCAAGTGAAGGACGCAAACGGCAATCCTGTCAAAGCAATTCCTGAAGGCAGCTCGGAAGACAAATGGTTCAATAACGTAAGCGTTGATGGGGACAAGTTGGTTGTCGTTCTCAAGGATGGAA
>JALFCH010000019.1 GCA_022771245.1 Rikenellaceae bacterium
GGTAAAGTTAATTCGTGCCATTGGTCATCCTCTACAATGAAGTCAAATTGATTTTCAGCGGCTACAGATCGTCCCACACCTCGGCTATTTGCAAAGCCATGGACTATGACATCACCATTATTGGTATTGAAATATGGCTGGAAAATCACCCAATTACCTGAAGGTCCCTTGTCATCTGCCACTCTGAATTTGAAAACAAGAGATGCTCCCTCCGTATTTTCCACATTTTTAAGGTCGAGATAAGGAAGTGAGAAAGTGCAAGAATTCCAAGTACCCGTGTGGTCATATACCCATTTGAGACATTTTGTTCCGGTAGCAGGTGATTCTGTTGATTCCGTAAGAGTGTCAGAAATCCAATTACATTCTAAATTGAAAGAATCAGTATAGAGATACTTGACATCAGTAACCACTCCGAACTCACCCATATCATAGATGACATTGCCTTTGAGCGTACGGCTTGATTCAACCTTTCTGCTCATATGCTTCTTGTCCACAGCATCCCTGAGGGTGACAGTCACACCGTTCAAAGTGCCAGGAGCCACGGCAACATAGTATGTACCTTTTTCAAATACGGAAGCGTCAGCCTTTGAAAGCGTGACCTTGGTCTCGGTTGCTCCCGAAACAGCATTGCCATTTGCAAGATCGATTGAAACATTTCCTGCAATGGCAGTTCCATTACCCTCAACCTCGATTGAAGTAACTCCATCAGGAACAGTAATCTTCAGAAGCGAACATACATTGGTCAACTTAATATTGGCATCCGAACTGGAACCGACCAGAAATGTATTTCCAGACACCTCTACGGTAAGTTTTCCGTCAGGGGAACTCAAACTGTGAGTCTTCGGCGCAGCCGCAGATATGCTCATTGAGCATAAGACACAAAAAATGAAAGAAGCGATTTTTCGCATATCGTCAATTAATTCTATATGCCATTTGTAAGTTGAGTTGCTCTCTGGCATAGGTTATTATGAATGTCATTTTCAGTGGTCAACTGAAGAGTACTTGCATAACAACCGTTCTACCCTTGCCGGAAAAAATGATTTTTTCGTTTTTTACAGATTCAAGAAGAAGAAAAGATTAGGGAAGCGAGCCTGAACCTATTGGTCCACAGGACTTGGTGGTCCGAGGCCATGACTCCCAGCGTCGCAATTTATGACGGCCGCATCGAATTTATGTATGCCTAACAATACGATTCAAGTTTTGCAAGTCTTTCCAATGAATTTTAAATCAAACAATTAAGACTTGCGAAACTTGAGTTACAGATTAATGCAGAAGAAAAGCAGAATGGGAAGATAATCCTTAAGCTTTTCCTTGAAATATTTCAATGACTTGGTCATGTGATATTCCACCGTTTTGGGAGACAATCCAAGTTTCTTGGCTATGTCCTTGTTGGACATTCCTTCATAGCGACTGAGTATAAACACCTCTCTTGTTTGTGTTCCAAAATCTTTAAGGCCGCTCTTGATAATGGCTTGAACCTCTTTTGAATAAAGAATCTGCGGGTCGCAAGCCTCGGCTGACTTGATTCTGAGATTATAATCCCTTTCACTTGCCAAGGACAACTCATTCCTTGCAAGAAGAGCCGTCTTGCAGTTCCTCAAACTTTCGAGGGCCTTGTTCCTTATTATAGCAAACAGATAAATCTGAGGCTGTTCAATATGCTGTCCACCCCGGAGCTTGTTCCACAAGACAATCATAGCCTCGGAAGTGATATCTTCCGCCAAATCAGCATCAAACACAAAGGCCCTGGCAAACGCAAGTCCCCGTTCGTGAAGATTTTTGAAGTTGGATATGAAGTTGTTTGTGCTGTCGGTCATACTTTGTCAAGTTCCAGGCAAGGTAAATAATTGATTCAATCTGCAACTTTCCACTCCTCGATGCCCCTGAATCTTGTGGAAAAACTGATGCCTATTTTGAACACTTTGCGGGAATCGTCAGCATAACGACGGTCATAAGCCTTCTCCACGATTTGCGACAAGGCTGCATCTGCAGATTCATCCTTTTTGATTTCAATTATATAGACGTAATCCGGGGTTTCGATGCTGATATCGGACCTTCCGGATGATGAAGCGTCTTCAGTTCTCACGGTAAAATATTCCCCAAGAAGCTGCAGGATGATGCTCATGGCATATTGGAAATCTTTCTCCACATCTGCCTGAATCTGGTAGTTCTGCCTTGCGAAGAATGCCTCCATACGTTTCATAAAGTCATCCGGGCGGCCTGTCCTGAGGTCAACGCCCATCTGCCTGATAAGGAGATTTCCAGTCCCCTTTTGCGCAGTGGTATAATAGTTCAGCAAATAGGTCAGGAAACCGTGCTTGACTTCAATGTTCGGGAATCCGAGAGTATAGATACCTGAAAGGTCGTCATAGCCGGTGATGGTAAGATAACCGCTCTGATACAGAAGCGGAATCGGATTGAGGAATACGGTGTCGATGTCCGTCAGGAGAGTGGAGTCGGCTTGCTCGTGAGAGAGCCTGGTGACATCGTAGCCGGTATTCTGCATAACCTCGGCAAGGAAAGACGGAGTGCCTGTCTCAAACCAATATTCACTGAATTCCATTTTCTGGAAAGTATTCAGAAGGCTGAAAGGGTTGTAAATTCCGGGAACCCTTCTATGGAAGTGGTAACCGTCATACATACGGGCAAGTTTGCGGTAACATTCATCCTTGGCACATCCGTTTGCTGCCGCCAACTGCTCCACACTCGTGTCGAAATAGGATTTTAGTTCCGCCTCAGAAATGCCGCAAATGTCGTAATAACGGGCATCCATCGAAATATCATTCAGATTGTTAAGTCCGCTGAACACGCTGACCTTGCCGATTTTTGTCACTCCGGTCAGGAATCCGAAACGGATGAACTCATCTTCTGCTTTCAGCACACTGTAAAACCCCTGCAAATCCTTGCGGAATGTGGACACCAGCTCATCATTGCCGATATTGTCCACAATAGGCTTGTCATATTCGTCAATCAGGATGACAACCTGCCTTCCGGTGCATCGGTACGCAGCCTCGATTATGGTTTGAAAACGCAGGTCCATTGACGGATAGCGTTGCTTTATGCCATATTGAGCCTCAAATGCGCCCAGATGCTTGTCCAGCATGCTGTACAGGTCTTCAATTGAGGAGTACTTCTTTCCCGTGAAATCTATCCTCAACACAGGAAATTCATTCCATTCCTTCTCCAACTCCTCTATAGCCAGACCTTTGAACAGTTCCTTCTTCCCCTCAAAAAAAGCCTGCATAGTGGATATGAGCAGACTTTTGCCGAACCTTCGCGGACGGCTCAGGAAATAGTATTTGCCATTACGGTAGAGGCTGTGAAGCAGATGAGTCTTATCCACATAAACATAGCCTCCCTGACGTAAATCACTGAAATTCTGAATACCAATCGGGTACAACATATAGCCTGTTCATTTTTGACAAAGATAAGAACTTAATCTGAAAGATGCTATTTTAATTTTCTGCATTTTGTCTTAAATTTGCAGGTTTGATTGAAATGAAATTTTCAGGCGATGGGAAGTCAGAAGGAAAAAATCAGGGAATTGGTGCAGAGACGGGAGACAGCTCGGCAGGGCGGAGGGGCTCAAAGGATTGAAGCTCAGCACGCCAAGGGCAAACTTACCGCGAGAGAGAGACTGTCCCTGCTGCTGGATGAAGGCAGTTTCGAAGAATATGATATGTTCATACGCCACCGTTGCCACAATCTCGGAATGGACAAGAGCCATTATGACGGGGACGGTGTGGTGACAGGTCAGGGTACCATAGACGGACGCCCGGTGTATGTCTTCGCCCAGGATTTCACGGTAAACGGTGGTTCCCTCTCGGAGACCATGGCACAGAAAATCTGCAAGGTTATGGATATGGCTGTGCGCAACGGAGCGCCTTTCATCGGCCTCAACGACTCAGGTGGAGCCCGAATCCAGGAAGGGGCCTGTGCCTTGGCAGGTTTTGGGGAAATCTTTGAAAGGAACATACTTGCCTCCGGTGTAATCCCTCAGATATCAGGCATTTTCGGCCCTTGCGCCGGAGGTGCGGTCTATTCCCCTGCCCTGACCGACTTCAACATTATGGTCAGAGGCACCTCCTGTATGTTCCTCACGGGGCCGGCTGTAGTCAAGAGCGTGACCGGGGAGAATGTCACCCAGGAGCAGCTCGGAGGAGCAGACGTACATTCCCGCAAAAGCGGAGTCGCCCATTTTGCCGCCGACGATGATCCCCAGGGCCTGAGTCTGATACGCAAGCTCATAAGTTTTCTCCCCTCCAACAACAGGGAATCCGCTCCGGAAAGGCCGACCTCAGACCCTTACAACCGGGTGGACTACAGCCTTAATGAAATAATCCCCGACAGCCTCAACAAAGCCTATGATATGCACCAGGTCATCAACACCATCGTGGACGACGGAGAATTCCTCGAAATCCACAGGGACTGGGCGAAGAACATAATCATAGGTTTTGCACATATGGGCGGGAAATCCGTGGGCATAGTGGCAAACCAGCCCAAGGAACTCGCAGGCTGCCTGGACATCAACGCCTCGCGCAAAGGAGCAAGGTTCGTGCGTTTCTGCGATGCCTTCAACATCCCTCTGGTAACCTTGGTGGACGTGCCGGGCTTTCTCTGCGGCACCCAGCAGGAATATGCCGGCATCATAACCAACGGCGCCAAATTGCTCTACGCTTATGGTGAGGCCACGGTTCCGAAGGTCACAGTCACTCTTCGCAAGAGTTATGGAGGAGCACATATCGTAATGAGTTGCAAGCAGTTGCGCGGGGATGTCAACTACGCTTGGCCAAGCGCCAACATAGCCGTAATGGGAGGTGAAGGAGCAGTGGAAATCATCTATTC
>JALFCH010000070.1 GCA_022771245.1 Rikenellaceae bacterium
AGTAATCCTCAAAAAATAACCTGCATCATCTTTGAAAATCTTTTCGGTCCATATTTCCTCCCTCATCAGTCACATAGCTACGGCTATGCTCCTTCTTCGGGTGAAAATCTGACCTCGAAAATCTAATTCAAATCTGAGGCAACTTATTATTTTCGTATTACTAAAAATCCCCCGTTGCAAGGAATCTGGACTTCAATTTCATTTCACTTCAAATGGTAAAACTGCACAGCTGGCTTTTTTGTGGTTCAAATCCCTCACATAGACTATCAGGCGATAGTTTCCGGCCTCAGAAGGAGCTGTGAAACCGATGGAGTTCTGGTCCGTCTGATTGGTGCTGAAAAGGCCGCTTATTCCTCCTGACATAGGCACGCCGAATCCTAGATTCTCATCCTTGATGATTCTCCATTCGTACTTCAGTTTGTCCCCTTCCGGATCTGTAGCAACAATTTTTGCCGTGTGACCGGACGAAGCCTTCGAGAGACTCACATTGTCGGAAGCACTCTTGCCGTCGATGGTCAGATCCGTTCCGGAAGCAACCACCGGTGCCCTGTTTTCGGGATAACTCCCGGACCACAGATAAGTCATCATATCCACTGAAGGGAGCGCTGCATTGGAAAACTGGTCGAACATAGTGTACCAGGTGAGCACAGCCCCGTGAGTCTGCCATCCCCAGAGAAATACATATGAACCCAGACAGCCGTTTTCCTTATGGGAAAGTATGTATTGGTTGTAAAGATTCCCGTAAGTCTCTGCTTTTTCGTTTGCGGTCGGTTCAATCAGTGAGCCGAATGATGTCTTCGGAACCCCGCTGTCCCAGGTGCCCCTGATGCCGAATTCGGAAACTATGTAGGGTATGCCGAAATTCTTGTTCTGCCAGCTCGAATACAGGTCCTGGATGTTCCCTTCATAATTGTTTACACAGAGGATGTCCAGGGCGGTGCAATACTGCTTGATGTCGTCCGCAGTAGTCTGGTTGCTCCAGATACCGGTTATAGCAGTCGAAGTGGGCCTTCCGTCAACCTCCTTGATGTATTCTGCAATGGTGTTTATGTCTTTCCAGACATTGACATTCGGAGTGAAACTCGTCCCGTCAGCCTTGGTTGAACAATCCACCTCATTGCCTATGCACCAGAAGAGTATGGCAGGATGTCCCTTGTACTTGTCCACCTCTTTCTTCAGAGTGTTGATCCGGTATTCGCGTATCGCATCGGAAGAATAGTCTGCCCCGTCACATTCTCTTGCCACTTCAAGACCGAAGGCCACAAAGATGTGCTGCTCATAGAACTTGTCCAGACAAGCCAGAGCCTTGGTATTGTCGGCAGGAAGGTCGGCGGAGGAATACAGACGGATGGAATTGGCTCCGGCTTTCACAGCCTCTGCCCAGAAAGGATTTTCGTCGTCGGTGGCGCTGAGGTTCTTGCCATTGAGGGCAGCACCCTTGATGTAGAACTGTTCACCATTGACATATATTCCATTGTCTTTGATTTCGACAGTGGTCTTGTCTCTTTCGACGGTTTCACCGCTGTCTCCCGCTCCTTGCCAGTATTTGTATTTGTCTATGGGATTCTCTTTGCTGCAGCCGGCAAGCAGCAAAACCAGCAAAGCGAGAATTTGGATTCTTGATTCTATCATAATTTTTCGTGTTAGTGGTTTCAAATCCAGGGGTCAATACCTCCTGACCAAGGCATCTGAGGGGAGCAGACAAGGTTGATGCTGCCGTCGAATTTCTTGGTAATCTGGAGACCGAAACGTTTGCCTTCAGTCATAATGTATTCCTCTTCAAAAGTGTAGGTGAAGTCTTCCCCATTGTCGCTTGTGAAAGAGAGTTCCTGACCGGCAGAAATGGTCTGCGCCGGGATTATGGCCCTGAAACAGGTCTGGTCATTGAACAGCTCCACGTCGGACACAGTCTGTTCCGGAACGGAAATGCGGTTGGAGAAAATATCCCACTCTGCCGAGGTCTTGACTCCCTTGAGCACGACTGAGGTTGCCGTAACAAGGCGGAAAGAGATTTCCAGCTCAACAAGACGGTGACTGAAAGGCAGTTGAACCGCTTTTGTGGTGGCTTGTTTGACCGTGGCATAGGCAGTCCGGAAATCATTCTCCCTGTAGGAATCCTTCTGATCCGCGCTGACTGAGACACTCAGTTTGCCTTCAGTCAAACTTGCACCTGCAGGATACCAGGCATAGAATGAGGCTCCTTCAAGTCCATTGTATTGCAAGTCTCCTCCCTCCAGAAGAGCTTCGTCTGTCACGGTGTAGGTGGAGCCTGACAGGTTTCTATCCCACTTCTGCATTGTGACCTGGCATTTGTCGCCGCTCACCAGTCCCGTCTGGGAGAAAAGCACCCTGGCATCAGTGGCAGGATTGACGTCCTGCCCGCCCTTGTTGCAGGAAAAGACCAGCAGGGCTGCAGCTATAATCAAGTATTTCTGAATTTTCATAAGCTTTGGATATTTTCATTAATCTTCAGTTGCCCAGAATTCAATTTCGCTGATTAGAAGCGGTCCCAGATGCACGGAAGCGCATTTTTTGAACTGGGCATATTCCGGATCCTTCGAGACATTGTCGGGATTGGCACAGAATTCCGCAGTATGATACTCGTTATATGCCTGGCCCGAATGTATGGCCTTCATTTCTTCCTCGGTATTCTCCCTCCAGTGCAAGGTCCTGATGGTCAACTTGACAAATCTGCTCTTGAGTTCCGAGGCTGAGTCTTCAGCCTGCAGTGTGTAAGTGGCTTCTCCATATACCGGAAGACTTCCTGAGGCGAAGCCGGTCCAGGTCTGACCATCCGGAGAAACCTGATATTCATAATCCTTGATTCTCTGGTAGTAGGAACTGAGGTCCACGCCCTGCTCAAAAACTCGCGGCAACGTCATCGCGATGGAGGAGAGTTTGTATTCCGCTCCGAGGTCTATGACTATGTTCCACGGCAAATCCACTCTTTCTCTGTTGACCCATTCGCCGTCTTCCCTGTTTGTGTAGTTTTGATTGAAGACATAGTCCGTCACGTCGTGGTCTTCCCTGTTGCACCAGAATGCGGAAGGGTCGGAACCGGCAAGGGCACATTTGACTTCCTTGGCAGGCCAGTGGAGAGACCTCCAGACAGTGGAATTGTCCCCGTCTATGATATTGTTCGCGGTGTTTCCGGCGATATAGCCGTTGGAAGGAAGGTCACAACTTACGATGCTGAAAGAGGCCGGAGAGATTTGTTTGGACACATTTCCGTCCCTGAACCCGAGGAAAGTGTAGTTTTTGTTTACATTGACGGAATCCCTGTCGCTGACCAGAATCAGAGGCAGAATGAATTCAGTCTCCGGGTGGTTGCGCAGGTTCTCCAGTACCTGTTGCTGCCTTATGGTTATGGTGACGAACTTTCCGGTTTCCTCCGGAGCAAATTCAATGTCCGGGTTGAAATCGAAAAGACTCGCATCCAGGATGGAATAGTCTCCGTACTGGAGAATTTCGGACATCCTGGCATAGTCCATAACCTTGAGCGTCGCTTTTGAAACATAATTCGGTTCACTCCCGACTTTCAGAAGCGTAAGGTCAAAGGTTGCGGTCTCCGACTTCATTGTCAAAGACATCGTCTGCTCTCCGCTGTTCTTGATGTTCAGAACAGTATGCCAGGCATCACCGACCAGTGACTCAGGGGTGAATCTACTCACGCAGCCACAGGTGAGCAGGCAGAGGATTATCGCATTTACAGTCTTTTTCATATTCTTGAATCATTTTTTCATCAATAACCTGGTGCCTGCACAAGCTGAGGATTGCTGTCTTTTTCTCCCGTCGCAACAGGAAGCAGATACATTCTGTCATTCCACTCGAAAGGCTGGTTGACTTGCTTGCGCTGATTCAACTGTTCGAAAGTGGGATTTTGCACAGTGAAATTGAGTCCTTCCCTCACCCCAGCCCTGAGGTACTGAGGGGCAAGGCACCAGCGGCGCAGGTCGAAATAGCGGTGTCCCTCTGCCCAGAGTTCGATGAATCTTTCATTGCGCACCCATTCTTCCAAAGGCATTTCTGAACTGAGGTCTGCACTTGTCAGCTCAGGGACTCCGGCTCTGCGGCGGACTTCATTCAGGTTTGTCAGAGCCCCTTCCGTATCTCCGAGGGCTGCACGACATTCTGCCAAATTCAGATAAAGCTCGGCCAGACGCACAATAGGGAATGGAATAGTGCGGGTGTTGGTGCTGTTGGTGCTGGAATTCCAGCTCAGGTTCGGAAGTATGAATTTGCGGCAGAGATAGCCTGTGACATTCAAGTCGTTGAGGTCTCTGGACGGATAGTATCCCTGCTTGTAGGGGTCGCGCATATTCACGATCAGAGGACTTCCGGAGGAAATTCTGGATCCGTACTCGGCTCCGTCAAAAACAAACCAGGCATAGAAGCGAGGCTCCCTGTGGTCATTGAGTTTGATGATTTCCGACCTGGAAAGACCGGCAGAGGTGAACCATTCCGATTCAGGAGCGAAGGCCGGGTCGTATTTCGGGAGTTTGCCGTTTTCAGTGTAGAAATGCTCTATTGAATAAAGGAACGGGGACACTCCGGAACGCCCGCCGGTTGATGAACCGTTGTAGGTGGTTATGCTGTGAGGAAGGGCTGTGTTCTCCCAGTCCAGATACCAGTTGATCCAGGCATAATAGGCTATGCCCCAGATTGTTTCCTTGTTTCCGTCGGTTTCGGTGGTGGCACCAAGATAACGCATCAGGCTGGTGTATTTTTTAAGGTCATCGGTGGCTCCCAAAATGTCCGGAAGAGGAAGCCCTTCGGAGCTGCGGCGGGATTCTGCCTGCTCAAGAGAGTAGAGGGCCCTGCCTGAACGGGACAGTGCATAACTGATGGCTTCTTCACAAGCCGTGGATGCTCTTGTCCATTTGGCCGGGTCATAGCTTGTACTGATGAGGTCGTGACCGTAGCCCGGTGTTGTGTAGTTCGTATTTTTCCATTCCTTATACTGCAAAGGGGCTTTTCCGTTCCAGAAAGGCGATGCAGCATAAAGCAGGCAGCGGGCTTTCAAGGCTTTTGCAGCCGAAGAAGTGGCGCGTCCAATCTCCGAGGAATCTTCCATCACGTCAGGAAGCACAGAAGCAGCCTCGTCAAACCATTGGCAGATCACATCCACGCAATAGTCGAAATGTGAACGTCCCGGGAAATCCTCCTTTGCCGTATTGCTGTCATAATAATGGTCTATGATTGGAATGGGACCATAGGATTCCAGAAGGAAGAAATGATAGAAACCAAGGAGGAATTTGCATTCAGCCTTCCATCTTGCGATGTCGTATTCGGTACTGTGGGCAGGGGTGTACTGGTCCAGAAGCTTGAGGAAGAGATTGGTCCTGCCTATGTATTTGTAGCAGCAGTCCCAGGGAATCCATTGTATGTTGCCGCCTGTCACCATTCCCCAGGCATGTTTCTGGGAATTGACAGCCCAGGCTGAAGGCAGGGCATACTCGTCAGCTGAATTTACGAAACTGCGCAGGAATTTCTGCTGGTACAATTCGGTCACACCCTCGTAGCAAGTGTAGAGGAAGGCCTCAGCACGTGTCTTGTCTTTCATCGTGTCCTCTATTTCCATAGTTTCCGGAGGGACAACTTCAAGAAAGTTGCATCCGCTCAGGCAGAGGATGAGGATGGACAGAATATATGATGATATTTTTTTCATTGCCGTTAAAAGTTAAATTGTACACCGAAGTTGAAGGTCCTCTGCAAAGGATATGAGTTCCAGGAAAGTTCCGGATCCCAAAGCTTGAACTTGCTCCATACGAAGAGATTGTCCCCGGAGAAATAGATTCTGCAGTATGGCAGATTGACTCCCACTTCAAGAGTCTTGAAACGTATGAAACTGCCATCCCTCAGCCAATAGGAGCTGACCTGCAGATTGTTTTTGACATCGACATAGTTCACACCCAGACGGGGATATGCCGCATTCGGGTCCGGATTGGCTTCGGTCCATCTGGAGGCGTCTATCCATTTTGCCAGAGAGCGTTCTCCTGCTCCCCATTCGGTACCGGTGTCAGAGCCGAAAGGATTCATAGGGCTCAGGTAGATGGTGCGCAGGCCCGACCCCGTGAAGAAAACTCCTATATCCAGGATTTTCCATCTCAGGTAGGCTCCGATACCGTACTGGATACGAGGTGCCGTACCGCAGTCTGAAATCATAGTCTGGTCTTCCTGGGTAATCTTGCCGTCTCCGTTGAGGTCGCGGTATTTGATGTCTCCCGGCATCACCTTGCTTCCCAGATTCTGTTCAGGACTCTTGTCTATGTCTTCCTGGTCCACGAAAAGTCCGTCGGCCACGTAGCCCTGCCAGCGGTATGAAGACAAAGGCCATCCGGTCTTGCTCTGCCAGGAGTAGGAGTAGTCAGGCTCATCCACATACACAAGCTTGTTTTTCAGGTAGGTGAAGGTGCCCCTGAGGGAAAGGGACCAGTCTTCTCCGAAACTCTGGGTGTAGTTCAGGCTCATATCCACACCCATATTCTCTGCCTGGCCTACATTACCCCACGGCTTGGCACTGTCATAGCCCAGCATCACAGGCCAGGAGGCTCTTTGCATAAGGATTTTCTCCCTGCGGTCGTGGAAATAGTCCACAACGAGATTGAGTTTGTTGAACATGTGCAGGTCCACACCGATATCCAGTTTCTTTGCCCTTTCCCAGCAGGCTCCGTCCACAGGATAGGCACTGATGTAAGGGGCGTTGTATCTGACAGTGGACCCGTCTGCACCTGTGCGGAAGTTAGGAGTGTAGGTGCCCACGGTAGAGACGTAGAGAAAGTGTTGTGCCCCGGCATTGGTTCCAGTGTCATCGCTTCCGACCAGACCATAGGAACCCCTGATCTTGAAATGGCTGATGACATCCTTCACAGGCTCCCAGAACTTTTCGTTGCTGACAACCCATCCCAGGGACATTGCCGGGAAGAATTCGAAGCGGTCTTGCTTCTGGAGTCTCTCCGTGCCGTTGTAACCGAAATTGACCTCAAAGAGGTAACGGTTCTTATAGTCATAGGTAAACCTTCCGGACAGGCCCTGATTTCTGTTCGGGAGCTGCTGGGAACGGTAGTGGCGCATCATATACATAAGGAGCGCTCCCACATTATGGTCCCCGAAACTGCGGTTGTAGGTAATCCTGGCATCAATGTAGTAGGACATATAGGACCATCTGGAAACGGCAGACTGGGTCTGGTAGGTTGCTCCGGCATCTCCAACAGCATTTGCCACAAAGGCGTATGGCTTGTCCGGGTTCCAGGAATTGAGGTCCACCTGAAAATAGTTCGGAGCCATTGTGCTGGTGTAATAGCTCTGGCTATTGGCATCCAATGCGACTATGGCCGTGAGTTTGAGGCCCTTGGTCAGGAAACTGAAATCCTGCTCCAAGTTGAGGGAGGCGTTTATGTCGTTGCTGTTCGTCTGCTTGAACTGCCTGAGCAACTCTGCATAAGGATTGGTATAGACATTCTTGCCCGAGAACACCTTGTTTCCGAAACGCAGCACTTCGTCCCCTTCCTGAACCGGAAGAACGGGAGCAAACATCACCGGTGCTATGTCATAGACATTGTAGTAGAGGTTGTCGTTGTTTCCGAGTCCCTTGATGTCTGAGAACTGGGCGTGGAGTTTCAGGCTGACCTTTGTGCTTGGAGTTATCTTGTAGTTGATGTTGTTCTGGAAAATATATTTCCAGAGACTGTAGTTGTTGTTGAATACGTAGTCGGTCGGGCAGTTGATCAATCCGGTGTCGTGATTGGCCTGGAGACTCATATAATAAGTCAGGGCAGACCCTCCTCCCTGCACGTTGAGGTTGACCCTTTCATTGACCGAGCATTTCTTGAAAAGCAGGTTGTACCAGTCCACATCAGGGAATACGAAAGGGTTGATACCGCTGCGGGTGTTGTCGATGTCGGACTGGCTGAAACGGGGTGCCGAAACCGGATTGCGGCTTGTGAGGGCCTCGTTATATACCTCCATCCACCTTGCACCGTCCACATACTCCATCTCACGGGTAGGCATCTGAACGGAAACTTCGGCACTGGCGCTGATTTTGGCTTTGGTGTTTTCCGTTCCTTCCTTTGTTGTTATTATTAGGACTCCGTTGGCACCCCTGGAACCGTAGATTGCAGTCGCAGACGCGTCTTTGAGAATGGAGAACTGGTCTATGGATTCAGGAGGGATGTTGTTGAGAGCCTCGCTGGTGATTTCTATTCCGTCCAGCAGGATAAGAGGGGTGGCTCTTCCTCCGAAAGTGCCTATGCCTCGGATGTAGAATTCCGAGCCTTCACCGGGCTTACCGCTCTTGGTGGCGGCTACGAGTCCGGCAAGCTGTCCCGCGAGGTTGTTGGTCAGTGAGGAACTCGGCACTTTCAGCTCATCTCCCTTGATGGCGGTGATGGAACCCGTTACGGAGACTTTCTTCTGAGTGCCAGCACCTACGACCACCACGCCCTCCAGTTCATTGTCTGAAGTGAGGGCTATTTCGAGAAAGCCCAGGTCGCCGACTCTGAAATCTCTCGGCTTGTACCCCAGATAGTGGACTTCGAGTATGGTTTTGTTGGTGATGCCGTCAATGGAGAAATTACCGTCTATGTCCGTGATTGACACATCGTTGCTACCTTTGATCTGCACCGTGGCACCGATGAGAGGGGTTTTGTCCCCCGCATCCACAACGACTCCCTTGACCGTCCTGATGGAAACTTCTGTCTGAGGTTCTGCCGATTTTTCTTTTTTTAAGGCAATTCTTTTGTCTTGAATCTTGTAGGATATGCCTGTACCCTTGAAGACAGCATTCAAAACTTCTTCCAATGTGCCGCTTACATTGCTTGATGCGGCTTTTACCCCTTCTATGTCACTGACATTGTAGAAAAAGGTGTAATCTGTGGCTTCTTGAATCTGTTCTATAACCTCGGAAAGTTTCAGGTTGTTGCCAGAGACCTTCACCTGTCCCCGGGCCGAAAAGACGGTCAGGAAAAGGAATGGCACTACAACAGTCAAGCGACACAATTTCTTGTGCAAAGAATTCATTTTAGTGTGATTAATTAAATGATTATTACGGTCACGGTTTCACTATGTCGTAGCCGTTTTCCGTTATTTTGTAATCCAGATCAAGCATAAAGCAGATAGATTCCAGAATTTCTGTCAGCTCTTCATCGAAATGCACCACTCCGTTGAAACTCTGATTGCCGTTGATGCCCCCGGAGAGGTTGATGGTCCGGTCGTATTTCCAGGACAAAAATCCTATGAGACTGCTCAGAGAAGCGTTATTGATAATGAATTTGCCGTCCTGCCAGCTTATACCGTCAAATGACGGCGCAATGTTGAGTGTTGATTTCTGATAATTGAAAGAGAGACTGTTGCCCGGTTTCATTGAAACTGTCTGTCCGTTACCTTCGGATATGAAGTCTATTGCGCCGGAATACAGGACCACATTGATGTTTGCTCCGGCAGTTTCGTTGATTGAGAAAGAGGTACCGTGCACCACAATCCGGGACCCTTTGAGCAAAATTGTAAATTCCTTCGAATCATGCATTTTAACAACATCAAAAACTGCATTCCCGTCCAGACGGACAACCCTGCTTTCTGACATCGATTCTCTATAGCTGAGGCTGGCACCTTCATCCATCCAGACTCCGGTACCGTCGGGAAGTTCCAGAAAACGGCTTTCCCCGGCCACACAAGTTACCAGATCGGATGGAGCAAACTCAGCATCCCCTCGGTCATATGTGAAAATCAGCACGAGGGCAGCCACACAGGCAGCAGCAGAGACCGCTCCTACGCAGGTTTTCAGCACTACACTCCTCCAGAAGATTTTTCTGTTGATTTTTTTGAGAATACGCTCTTCCCTGACTCTGCTTTCCCTTTGTTCAGAAGTGTTCTCCCACAAGTTGCGGGCATATTGATTGAAGTCCATAATTTTAGTGTTTGTGTATAAACACGGAAAAAGAGGACTTCAGTTCACAAAAAAAATCCGGATTTTCAGAAATTATCCAGAAACAGCAAAAAAAGGGGCAGATTTGTCTTGAGGAATTTCAGGGCGAGATTGAGACTGCGCTTGACTCCGGACTCGGTGATTCCGAGCTTGGAGGCTATCTCGGCTATGCTGAGCCCTTCGTCCCGGCGGAGCAGGAATACTTGTTTCTGTCTGGAAGGAAGCAGTTCCAGCAGGATGCTTACACGTTTTCTCATCATTTCGGCATCCATACTGTCTTCGATTTCAGGAAGTTTGACTTCCATACAGCCTTCCAAGGTTTCGACCTGAACTGACGTTCCTTTGCGACGGAGACGGTCCACGACGAGATTCCTGGTTATTATATAAAGGAAAGCGTCGTAGTCTTTGTCGAGATTCACAGACTTGCGCTTCAGCCACAGTTTCACGAAGACTTCCTGCACAAGGTCTTCCCTCTCCTTTTCATCTCGGAGGAAAAAACCGGTGAAACGGTAAACCTTGCTCCAGGAGGATCTGTAAACCTTTTCGAAGGATTCTCTTTCCCCTTTGGCCATCCGCAATATGTCATCTTCCATTGCCATACGGCCGCGAAGTTAGTAAATATTATTCAAAGATGGTATCCGTTGCCGGGGGTTAAGGCCGGGTCTGACCGGAGCCGAACTGGGCGCCGTCAGTGAAGGCTGTGGAGACATTGGCATAGACACAGGCGGCATCATCAGTGAGCCACAAATAGATACACGGAGCAGGCTACAAGGGCAAGGGCCATTACCGTGGAGACCGCTTTCAGATGGGATGCCAGGAGAGGTTTCAAGGCGTGACCGGCGAAAAGCCAGACCAGATTGGCACCGGGACCGGCCAGAAAAAGCCAGGCGGCCACAGGGAGCAGGTCTATGAAGCGGTTGGAGTATGGCAGGACAAAGAGGGAATAGCAGCTGAGTTCGAAGAGAAGGATTTTGGCGTTGGTGAGCTGGACTATGAAGCCGCTCAGGAAGGTGGGCCGGGTATTTTCACTGTCCGGAAGGCCAGCCCTATAGGTTTTCCAGGCAAGGTAGAGGATATAGGCCACTGCTACATATTTGACATAAGGGATGTAGGCGGCGAAGGCTATCCCGGCTGCGTGGGCTATGGCTGCGGTAATCAGTGCTCCGGTGATGAAGCCGCACAGGAGTCCGAACCACATTGTCATAGAGTGCCTTATGCCGTGTTGGATAGAACAGGACATCGCATACAGGTTTGCCGGGCCCGGGGTGTAGGCGGCGGCAAGGATGGCTAAAAGCAGAGCTGGCAGTTGGTTCAGAGGCATTGGGCTATGGGCTTAGTGCTGAATGGGGTCTCATACAATTCTGTAAATGTAGATATTGTCTTGTTTTTGTGCAATATTTTGAGGGAGAAATTTCGGGAGGGATGTTTTGTGGCTCTAAACATTTTTGTCAACTAACAAAATATACACGATATTTGCAGGGAAATTGTGATATTATTATGAACTGGTATGTGACCCTATTCTGCATTACGGGTATTATAGAGTTGGTGGCGGGAGTGCTGATGCTTTCCCAAAGACGCAGGCACAGAGACCGTTCCAGGTTGCTGATCGCGATATTTTTCCTGCTCACAGCTGTAGTCGTAGCCGTTACTATGGGATTGATGCTGAGCGGAAGATATGTCAAGGGGGACCACATACTTGGAACCGGAGCCATATTGACGGGTTTTGCTTTATTCTTTCTGCTCCTGCTATATCCCCTGGAAGTGTTGCGCCCCAATTGGATTAACCCCCGCAGGCTGCTTGCCCTGATAAGTCCCTGGCTTTTCTTTACCCTGCTGCTCCTTGCCCTATTGCCTTTCGGACAGACCGAGTTGCACTCCCCTGCCGAGATATTGCCGAACATCTACCATTCAGACGTACTGCTGAGAGTACTCCTGTCCCTGATTTTCATTCCTTACGGTCTGTGGCTGATATTTATCCGTTACAACTGGAGAAACTCCAGCGCCCCGAAGAGATGGATAAACACAATAGCCCTGATGGCGATGGCTATGACTGTCACTTTTTCCCTGAGCAGGACATTGGGCATGCTTTGGACCTCATATCTGCATATGTTCCTGTATGTTGTATTGACAGCAGTCATACTCTGGATGGAGTTCCGCGTGCGTTTCAAAGTCCCTGACAACACTGAAGAAGGAGCATTTGCCACTGAAGAAGGAGCATTTGCCGCATCCCTGAGCATCGCTGAAGACAAGCCTATGGCAGAAACAGTGCTGACGACTCAGGAACTGGTGCGGGACAAACTGACTGCTGCAATGGAACAGCCTGAAATCTGGCAGAACCCGGAACTTTCGCGGGGAATGTTGTGCAGGATTTTAGGTACCAATACGAATTATCTCCAAAAAGCGATCAAGGAACTCGGATACGCATCCTATTCCGAAATGATAAACTGCAAGAGAGTGGAATTCGTCCGCCGGGAAATAGAAGCCGGTAATAAAGAAAATATCCAGGACCTTTTCTACAGAGCCGGTTACCGTTCAAGGGTAACTGCCTGGAGGAATTTCACAAGCATCACCGGCAAGAGTCCGAGCTCATTTGGACTGTCAGAACCTTCCGAATGAAAATCCACCATCTTCCCCCATTGATTGGCTTGTTTTCTGTTTTTGAAACAATCGAATTACCGTGATGCAACATCTGCGATGCATTTAATATTTATTTTTGTTGGGATTTTGATTGAGCAATCCTCAAAAAATTACTAGACACAAAACAACAAAAACATAATATTATGAAAAAAACTGTTTTACTTACTTTCGTATTGGCACTCCTGGTGTCAGTTTCAGCATTTGCACAGCCAAGAACCATAGGTGCAAACATCGGATATGGAGTGGATTTCTCCTATCAGCACACTCTCGGGCAGGAAAATATGCTCGACCTGAATGTTTCCGTACCTTTGTTTAGTGGAATAGGTGTTGAGGCCACTTACGACTGGATAAACCCTTTCAAAACCCACATTCCTTGGAAATACAAAGGCAGATGGGATTGGGAAATGGGAGTAGGAGCCGGTGCCGGAGTATATTTCCCTCCTTATTTGTTGGGCTATGCCGGAGCTGCCGGACACGTGGGCGTTTCCTATGATTTCTGGTTCCCTCTGCAATTGTCCGTAGATTGGCGTCCTGTGCTTGGAGTAGAATTCGGCGACAGAGGCGATTATGCGCCTGTAGGCTTTTATACTAGAGGATTCTACGGTGTAACAATCGGTGTACGTTACCGTTTCTGACAATCAGCGCCCATTTGCACGGCATAAGCCGGAACAGTATAAGTTTCGCAAGTCTTATTGACTGAAAGGTCGGACTTGCGGAACTTTTTTTATGCACCGTTGCCTCGCCGATAGTGACGGTATGGGGTTATCCTTATATCAATGGTTTCAAGAAGCGTTCACTCCAAAATCCGTGAGTGACCTGCAATAGTCCGGATGATCATTAGTTTGTCCACAAGTAAGTTCCATCCCAGTAGTCCTTGAATTCTATGGTCTTGACGGTCTTCTTCGAGGTGAATACATGTCTTCTTACAGGGGTGTACCATTCGGCTTCCACATATACTGTCTTGCCGGTATATCGGTCCACGATAGGGAGGAATTCCCACATGCCGCCGATGCGCGGACCTGTAACCCACACTCTTTCACCCGGAGCGTAAGTCTGGAATGTCGAATAGGCTTCAGACGGGCCTGTGTAAACGCTACCTTCAAAGTAGCGTCCGGCTACTTCTCCCCATGCTCTTGCCTGATACCAGCCGAGCTGATGTGCATGTGTGCATTTTTCTGCCACGTCGATTGCCTGCTCGATGGAGCAGATTTCCTTAGGGCAGATGGTCGTGGACGTCTTGCCTTTGATCAGACCGAGTGCCTCCATGAAACTCATGGCCTCCTCTGCGGCAGGGTTGATATCTTTCTTGTCAATGTATTTGTCCAGTCCATTATCGAATTCAGTGTAGGCGTAGGCACCCTGGCTTTCGATGTAACGCAATGCCTTGTAGAGGATTGCAGCCACATCCTGACGGGTGGCCTTGTCGCTGTCCGAAGCTGATGCCGAAGGAATGCCGTTGATTCCGAGTGCAGCGCATTTCGCCACGAACTTGTCGCCTGACTGTTTCTTGCCGAGCTTGATTTCGCGGTCGAGAAGTTCCTCTACCAGGCGTACCGCGAGGGATTTTATCTGGATCAATGTCGCCTGTACAGTGTAGTCTTTTCCGAGTACTTCATCATCCAAAAGGTCATCGCACAAAGCGAAGTTTACGGAACTCTGGAAAGCAGCGCTCATCTTGGCGTCTGACTTGTATGGAAGGATGAACGTTCCCGGTTGCGCCGTAGTGGTAAGTCTTGCCTTAGTTTCGAAATCTTCTGCCTGCTCGGCCATGTCCTTCCTGAAGTCTTCGTAGTTCATTTCAGTTCCGGTCGCTTTCCATGCGACTTTTGTAAAGTGCTTCTGTTCATATCCTTCTGACATGCCGCACCAGATGCAGCTGTACCACCATACGTGCTGTCCGGCCGAGTTTTTGCCTATATATGCCTGGTCATTGGCCAAAGGCTGTTCGAATATGTGCAGCGGATAATCGAAGTCGCTATATTTTATCTCGAAGGTATGAGCAGGGTTATGCTCGCATTTTCCGCAGTATTTGCATGAATAATAGTACGACGTGAAATTCTTACATGAATAATCCTTGTAAATGTTGTCAGGGGAAGCTACTTTTTCCGTGAATACATGATGCGTGCAGAAAGGTTTTGCGGCATCGGCTCCGGCTTTCTGAGCAGAGAATACGTCACCCTGATATGTCTTTATCGTGAACAATATAGGGTATGACCAAGTTTTCCAGGAAACCATTTTCATTATATTGTCGGCTTCCGCTTCCGGAATGAATATCGTTGCCCTTTTATTCTGGCACAGGTAGCTGTTATACGGATGGTAAATACTTGTTGAATGATCCCGGTCACCTTGAGAGTTACTATAGATACTACAGATGGTCCTGATGAACTCCTGTACGTTCACTTTCGGACTCAGCCATACTTCGCGGATGTTGTAAGTTCCTTGTACGGAGTTGTTTACATCACCTACTACGCAACTTTGGATGAATTCACTGTCAGTATCTACTATTATCCTGGTCACGCGCATGGTATTTTGTCCCTTGAATTCTCCCGGGTCATTGGCAATGAATCGTGGATCATACGAATCGTTGATGACAATCAGCGGCCAAGGATTGAAATCAGGGCTGAGAGCATTGGCCTCATCGATGGAGTAGGCCTTGCGGGACCTGCGGTAAGAGTCTTTGTTCAGCTCATAATCTGATTTCATGTTCTGCGCGGCTTCTCTGTCAGATCCGGCCCCGCCTTTTCCGACGGAAACCATTGTCTCTATGGATATGAAATATGGGGCGCTGGGCTTCACGTCCGCCTCTTTGCCATTGACGGTAATCTTGATTCTGCTCCCATCGATGCCATAGCTATTGTTCTTGAAATAATAGTCGGTCTGGTATTTACCGCTCGGGTTTACCATCACTTTGAATACGGCTTTATACTCGAATCCGCTCTTGAACAGCATCTCGCCGCTGTCTTTCTCCACGAAATCGCCTATATAGTCCGCTTCCACAATCTGGATATCTCCGGTAGGGGCAAGGTCTCCATACTCGGTAGTCGCCGAAGTCGGCTGCACCTCACGCGCGTCAAAAAGGTCTGTTCCCGGTTTCGGGACCGGAATGACCAGGTCAATGCTTTTGATTTTCGGTTTGTCCTGGGCTGATGCCGTCAGTGGCAGTAGGATGGCCGCCACTGACAACATTGTCATAATCACATATTTGGCTGTATCTTTCGTAGTCATAGTTTGTCGTTTTTATTCGGTTTTTACAAATTCAAGTCCTGCAGGATATACATACTGGTTGTTCTCCCATTTGACCTGCATGTAAGGGCAGGTCATCAAGTCCGGGTAGATTTCCATAAGGAAGTCATCCTTCAGTTTGGAATTCAATTTCAAGTTCTTGAGGCTCTTGCAATTGTCGAATGTGAATTCTCCGATTTCCAAAACGTGGGAAAGGTCGAGAGAAACCACTCCGCTGTCGGAAAATACGTGACTGCCGACTTTGGTTACACTGGCAGGAATGTTTATGGTAGTGAGTTTTGTGCAGTTCTCGAATGTTCCGTCTTTGATTTCCGTAAGGTTCTCAGGCAGAGTCACGCTCGTGAGATTCGTACATCCGCTGAACATCTCATAACTTGTAAGTCCTACATAACGGGGAAGTTTGATGCTCTGAAGGCTGGTGCAGTTCTGGAAACATCCGTGCAGTTCATCTATCTTGTCGCTCTCGAAAACGACCTTCTTCAGATTCTTGCAGCCGTAAAATGCAGCGCCCTGAATGATTTTCACCGATGCAGGAATCACGATTTCGCTGATGTCGGTCTCCCTGAGTGCGGCGTTTGATATTTCTGTCAATGTTGACGGCAGTTTGATGGATTTGATGGATTTTCCCCAGAAAATATCACCGCGCATTTCTGTGACAGGGATTCTCTTGCCTTTGTAATTGATATAGTCAGGCATGACGATGTCCTTGCCTGCGACAGCGGTGTTCACGGCCTCGGAAGCGAAGGCAAAACCCTTGCTTGCGTGGACTATGTAGATGATGCCATCGATGTCAACGGTTGCTCCGGAAGCGTTCTCGCTTACGATGATTCCGCTCTGGCTTGATCCCGAAGTGGAGATGCTTTGTTTTACAGGTTTCGGATCCCATTTGGTCATAGTTACCTTGGTAGCGTTCTCATATCCTCCGTGTTTTTGGAAATACTCCTTTGTCACGTCATTGATGAGTCCTTTGACAGTGAAGAATGGAGATATTGAGCTTTTTATGAGGGTCTTATACTCTTCTCCCTCGAGAATGGACGCGATTTTGTCGTGCAGTCCGTTTATGACCCATTGAGGAGATTCGCCGCCGTACTCGCTTCTGGCTTCTGCCATCAATTCTACAAGTTTGTTCAACGCTTTGGCACGTGCATAGAGTTCGCCTCCTACATTTTCATATCTCGCATGTGCCGGAGTAAAAGTCTTGAAATATCCGTTCTTGAAGCAGTCATCCAGCAGGAGGTACTCATCCACCAGACTCTTATTGTTCAAGTTGAAGACATACGGCTGTTTTTCAGACCAGTTCACCTGGGCATCAGGGCTCTGAGGCGGCATGCTTGGCTTTACCGTAAGTGTTCCGTATGCTGCCTCCACAGGATATCCGAGCGGAGCGAAAAGTGCCGTGTGCTCATTTGGAAGTTTTACTGTAGGTGCCTCATCTTCCATTTCAGGAACATTTCCCATCATTGCATCGTACTGCTTCTGAAGAGCCTTGTCCCTGTCGGAAGTCTTGCTTGCAGCAGGCTTTTGTGTGGTCGGCTTGCTGGTGGTCGGCTTGCTGCTGGTTGTCTTTACGATTTGTTTGCCGATTTTGTCTCCGAGACTTTTGAGACCGTCTTTAAATGACTGAGCATCAGCACTTGGCATGCTAACGAGAAATGCCGTGCATAGGATAAGAATGTTTCTGGTTTTCATCTGTAATGATTAGTAATCTTCTAAGTTCACCAACGAATCCCCAAATCTACGAAAAAAATCGGAACTGCTCTACTATAACGATTGTAAGTTCACATTGTTTTCCGACACGAAAAAGAAAATGCCGGGCGAAACCCGGCACAAATATATCAAGTTTTTTTATTTTTCAACAATCCCGCAGGACAATTGTTCGCCCACATTTGCCCCGCCGATGAACCGGCAGTAGGAGAGATGATGATTGACCATTGCGTTGCTTACTGAAAATTTGCTACATTTGTACGACTAAGCAAGAAGATAATAACACATACAACAATATGGCGAACAAAGAGCAGGAGAGGCAGGAGCTTCATCGTGCCATCTGGGCGATTGCGAATGAGCTTCGTGGAAGCGTGGATGGCTGGGATTTCAAGAGTTATGTGCTTGGGTTCCTCTTTTACAGGTTCATTTCCGAAGACCTGAGAAGCTACATAAACAAGGGCGAGCAGGATTACGGCAATGCGGATTATGACTATGCTGCCGAGCAGGACAGCGTTGCCGTCGAAGGCAAGGACGACATAGTTGCCGAGAAGGGCTATTTTATCCTTCCTTCACAGCTTTTTGAGAATGTCAGAAAAAGGGCAGCAAGTGACGAGAACCTCAATGTCACTCTTGCGCAGGTATTTGACTCAATCGAAGGCTCTGCAAACGGCACACCGAGCGAGGAAGACTTCAAAGGACTGTTTGATGACATCGATGTCAACAGCAAAAAGCTCGGAAACACAGTGGCGGAACGCAACAACAAGCTCTGCAAGATTATGGAGCGCATAGGCGACCTTAGGCTCGGCAATCTGCAGGACAATACCATCGATGCTTTCGGCGATGCCTACGAGTTCCTGATGACGATGTACGCCAGCAACGCCGGCAAGTCGGGAGGTGAGTTCTTCACCCCGCAGGAAGTGAGCGAGTTGCTCGCAAGAATCGTAACCACAGGCAGGACTCAGGTCAACAAGGTTTACGACCCGGCCTGCGGCAGCGGTTCCCTGCTTCTGAAATTTGCCAAGATTCTCGGCCCGGAGAACGTGCTGAACGGATTTTATGGTCAGGAGATAAACATCACGACTTACAACCTCGCCAGGATCAATATGATTCTGCACAACGTGGGTTTTGAGAAGTTTGACATTGCTCTCGGAGACACCCTGCTCAACCCTTACCATTGGGATGACCAGCCTTTCGATGCGATAGTCTCCAATCCGCCCTACAGCACCAAGTGGGAAGGTGATGAGAATCCTCTGCTGATCAACGATCCGAGGTTTGCCCCTGCCGGCGTGCTTGCCCCGAAGAGCAAGGCAGACCTTGCCTTTACGATGCATATGCTCCACTGGCTTTCGACGAGCGGTACTGCGGCCATTGTCGAGTTCCCGGGAGTGCTTTACCGAGGCGGAGCAGAGGGGAAGATTCGTAAGTACTTGGTGGACAACAACTATGTCGATACGGTTATCCAGCTGCCCGACAACCTGTTCTTCGGTGTTACCATTGCCGTTTGCATCATAGTGCTGCGCAAGAACAAGAGCGAGGCGAAGACTCTGTTCATCGATGCTTCAGGGGAATTCGTTCACGAGGGGAATAAGAACAAGCTCTCGGATGAGAATATAGCGCGTATCCATAAGGCTTATGCGGAGAAGAGGGATGAGGCGCATTTCACAAAGTTGGTGGACAATAGTGCGATAGCGGAGAATGATTACAATCTTTCGGTGTCTTCCTATGTGGAGCAGGAGGACAAGAGGGAGAAGATTGACATCGTGGAGCTGAATGCGCGTATAGAGAAGATTGTCGCCCGCGAGGCTGAGTTGCGCACTGCGATTGACGCGATTATTAAGGATTTGGAGATATGAGCGGTTTCTTGAGAGCTGAGAGCGGCCTGCCTGTAGTGCTACATCCCGTCCGTATTTCTCTAAATGAAACAGAGCATTTGCGTGGAAGCAAATGCTCTGTGTAATTCAGCTTGAAGAGCGCTCCAAGTCAATTCATTTAAAATCTCCG
>JALFCH010000165.1 GCA_022771245.1 Rikenellaceae bacterium
GCACTTTCTATCCTGACAAATGCTATCTTGTGGCAATGACATCCTACCGGGCTACTGGTGGCGGAGACCTGCTCATCAAGGGAGCGGGCATCCCGGCCGACGAACTTTCAGCAAGGGTGGTGTCCAGACACATTGAAATCCGGGAACTCATCAAAAGGTTCTTCTTAAACCGCCGAGAGGTGACTCCAGAATCAGTCTATGATGCAGAACGCATCGGCTCCTGGAAATTCATCCCTGAAACCGAGGCATCCCGGCTCTTCGCCAAGGACCTTGAACTCCTTGCAAATTAGAGTACTTTCCGGATGCGGTCTTCGATGGCGTCAGCTGTAAGGCCGCATTCTGCCCGCTGATTCTTCTGGGTGTCCTGGGCTATGAACATGTCCGGGACACCTATAGGGATTACCCTCACTCCCGGTGCCACATCAGCCACATACTCGGCCACGGCACCGTGCAATCCTCCCTCCACGCATCCATCCTCAACAGTGATGATGGTTTTGTGATCTTTGCAGATTCTGTCCAGCAAAGCGGTATCAACAGGTTTTACATACCTTATATTATATAGGGAAACCTTCTTCCCTGTCCCGGCCTCGACAGAACGGACCGCCTTGCGCGCCTCATACAGCACTGGGCCGGCCGCAACAACAGCCACATCCTTGCCTTCAAGCACGCAAACTCCCCGTCCCACCTCGCAGACTTCATATTCCGACTCCTTCCAAGGGGCATTTTCTCCCTTGCCGCGAGGGTATCGGATGATGAACGGGCCACCTTGGATCCGGGAAGCCGTGTACATCATATTCTTGAGTTCCACCTCATCGGAAGGCACAGCAATCACAGCATTCGGAATACTCCTGTAGGCAGCCATATCGTAGCATCCGTGGTGAGTCGCCCCGTCTTCGCCCACGAGTCCGGCCCTGTCGAAACAAAGAACAACAGGAAGATTCTGCAGGGCTACATCGTGGATAATCTGGTCGTAAGCCCTCTGGGAGAAAGAGGAGTAGATATTGCAGAACGGACGCATACCCCTGGCGGCAAGACCGGCCGAGAATGTCACGGCGTGTTCCTCTGCAATGCCCACGTCAAAGAACCTGTCGGGATAGGCCTTTGCGAAAACATTCATTCCGCAACCTGAAGACATTGCAGGGGTGATTCCCACTATGCTTTCATCCTTGGAGGCCAAATCTGTCAGCACCTCTCCGAATACATCCTGATAACGGCTGACTCCATCCGAATTGCAGATTCTGGCGCCCGTCTCAGGGTCAAAAGTTCCGGGAGCGTGCCATATGGTCTGCTGACGTTCGGCAGGGGCATAACCCTTGCCTTTGGTGGTGATTATGTGAAGTACGCGAGGCCCCGGCAGGTTTTTGATTTTCTGCAAAGTCTCCAGCACCTGTTCCATATCGTTACCGTCTATGGGACCGAAATAGCGGAAGCCCATAGCCTCGAAAATATCACCTCCTGACTGTTTTATGATGGAATGTTTCGCATTGGCAACTATGGATCTGATGGTGTTGCGGAACCCGTTTTCGCCAATTCTGTTCCACAGATGGGTCTTTATCCTGTTATAGGTCGCATTGGTGGTGAGACGGAGCAGATGTTCGTGAACAGCACCGAGATTGCGGTCTATGGAGAAGTTGTTGTCGTTGAGCACGACCAGCAGATCGGCCTTGCTTGCCCCGGCATTGTTAAGTCCCTCATAAGCCAATCCGCCTGTGAGCGCGCCGTCACCGATTACCGCAACCACCTTTTCGTCAGACCCCTGAAGACGGGCGGCAGTGGCCAGTCCGAGGGCGGCGGAAATGGAAGTGGAGGAATGGCCCACACCGAAGGCATCATAGACTGATTCCTCCCTGCGGGTGAATCCGCTGATTCCCTCTCTCTTGCGGTTGGACTTGAAAGCCTCCCTACGTCCTGTGAGGATTTTGTGGGCATAGGCCTGGTGTCCCACGTCGAAGACAATTTTGTCCTGTGGGGTGTCATAAACCTTGTGCAGACCCACTATCAGCTCCACGGCACCAAGGCTCGAACCGAGATGTCCGGGATTCACGGCGCAGCAGTCTATCATATAGGAGCGCAGCTGCGAGCAGAGTTCCCTGAGCTCCTCAAGGCTCAAAGCTTTGATGTCCTTTGGGCTGTCTATTTTGTCCAGGAGTCTGTAAGTCATTGCAAAAGAGCTTATTTCTTCTCCACATTAGGTTTTTCAAGTCCATATCCCTTTCTGCTGTCCTCCGCTTTGAGCCAAAGGGAGAAAAGGAAGGCAAGCACACCGAAAACGGAGAAAATGATCATCGGCACACGATAGCCGCCTGTGGCCTCAAGCACACTTCCGATGAGCAATGGCACGAGGCAGAGGCCGATGTTCTGCACCCAGAAAATCACGCAATATGCCGACCCGAGTATCTTCTCGTCTATAATTTTCGGCACTGATGGCCAGAGGGCTGCCGGTACCAGGGAGAAAGAGACTCCGAGGATGATGATGAGCAGGAATGCCAGCCATTTGTATGGGAATACAGGAAGCAAGAAGGCAAAGCTGAGGTGGCAGGCTATCATTATGAGTGCGCCGAGCATCAGCATTGAGGCTCCCTTGCCCTTGAAATCCAGAAATCCTCCGAGGAAAGGAGTAAGCACCATTGCCAGAATAGGGAAAAAGCTGAAAAGGCGGGATGCGGTCTCTGCAGTCACGCCGAGGGTTTCCTCAAGGAAGTTCGGAGCATATCTCTGGAACGGGAAGATGGCGCTGTAATAGAGCACGCAGAGCATTGCCACTATCCAGAACATCTTGCTGGTGAAGATTTTGCCAAGGTCCCTGATATGGAATTCATCCTCTGTGGAATGCTCCGATGTGGCTTGTCCAGCAGCCTCAAGCTGTTTGTCGAACTTGGAGTCCATCACGGTGAACACGAAGAAATTGATGAGCCCTATCAAAAGCAACGCGGTGCAGAATCCAAGCGGAGCCGCTATTGCAGCTGAAGGGAAGGCGGATGAAATGAGAGGAGAAATCCACATCACCGCAAACACTCCCAAACGGGCAATGGCCATTTCCAAGCCCATAGCCAGAGCCATCTCCTTACCCTTGAACCACTTGGCAAGAATCTTGGAAACGGTGGTGCCGGCCATTTCACAGCCACATCCGAAAATCATAAATCCAAGGCAGGCCAGTTTTGCACTTCCCGGAAGGGCAACCCACCAGCTGTCCAGCCATGCACAGAAAGCCGTTCCCTGGAACCAGTCGGAAATGCCTATGAACTTGATGATTGCGCCTCCAACCATCAGGCCTGCAGAAAGAAGCCCCGTGAATCTCACACCCATCTTGTCCAGAATGATTCCGGCAAAAATGAGAAAGAGACAGAATACGTTGAGAAAATATTCGGATGCCGCATAGGTGCCGAAAGTGGAGCTCGTCCATCCGAGACCGCCTTCAGCAACGGATTTTTCAATCATTGACTTGAGAGGTGACATCACGTCCACGAACATATACGCGAAGAACATCATAGATGCCACGAGAATCAGAACGCCCCATCTTACCACCGGGTTGTCGTTCATCAGTTTTTTCACTGCTTCTGCCATACTTAAATAGTTAAAAAATTCAAAATCACGCAAATATACGAAATTCACACAAAAAATGCCTATGCCTGGCGGTCGGCGCGGGTCCCCAAAAGCTGGACTGTGTCCGCAAGAATCTCAAGGCTTTCGTGGACTTTGTTGTCCTTGTCCGTCCAAGTGCGCGTGCGTATCCGGCCCTCTACATAGATCTGTGTCCCTTTGCGGACATATTTGTCTATAATTTCGGCGTTGCTGCGCCAGGCGGTGACATTATGCCACTCTGTGTGTTCCTTGATATTGCCTTCACGGTCACGATAGCGTTCATTTGTGGCAAGGCGCAACGATGCCACTTTCACGCTGTCCTGGGCCGAAACGCCCTCCAGATATCGGATTTCAGGGTCGGCTCCGACATTGCCGATTAGCATCACTTT
>JALFCH010000006.1 GCA_022771245.1 Rikenellaceae bacterium
CGTATGCGCGATAGAAGCAGGGAAACACACGGGCAGGGGGGACAAATTCGACGTGGATTCCGAGACCCTCAGGCAATATCTGCCCAATCAGGAAGAAAACCTTCTGCCGGCCACGGTCGCTGGGCGGAGCGAATCCTTGGGAAACAACAGTGAAAGGGAAGCCATCATCCGCGCCATCTACCAATTGAGACAGGACGTGGACTACATAAAGGGTGTGATATTGAAGAGTGGAACGGTGCCTCAACAGAGCCCAGCCGCCATAGAATCATCCGAATACAATTACGGAAAGGACGGGGATATGAGCGTAGAATGGAAGGAGAATCAGGGAGTGGGATTGCAGGACGATATGGAACCGGAAGAGCAGGATATCAACAATTTGACTGCTGAAGACAATTCAATAAGGCAGAACGAGCTGGAACTGATGAGCAGGGTTCTGAAAAAGCATAACGGAAACCGCAAGGCAGCGGCTGAGGAACTCCGGATTTCTGAAAGGACACTCTACAGGAAAATCAAGCAGTACAATCTATGAACAGTTCAATGAAAATGACATTACGGGCTCTAGTCGTGACGGCTGTGGCATTATGTGCAACCGCCTGTGGAATCTATTCATTCACGGGAACATCCATTCAGCCGGACGTGAAAAGCGTAAATATTGAATATTTCGAATATAAAGCCCTGAGGGTAAACCCTTCACTTGCGAATGACCTCACCGAGGCAATGAAGGACAAGTTCCGCAAACTCACCAAACTGGAGCAGGTGGACCAGGATGGAGACCTCACCATTGCAGGGGAAATCACCGGTTACGACGTGAAGGCGACGGCCATTTCTGCAAATGAACAGGCCGCTATGAACCGTCTGACGGTCACGGTGAAAATCTATTTCTCAAACAAAAAATATCCTGAGGACGATTTCGAGAAGTCCTTTTCTGCCTATGCCGACTTCTCTGCGGACCAGATGCTCGATGCTGTTGAAAGCGACTTGATTTCCGGGACGGACGGCATTCTGGACAAACTATGTGAGGATATTTTCAATGCCACAGTGGCCAATTGGTAAGAATATGGCAGAAGGATACATAGATTTGAAAAAACTCACTACAGACGAGCTTTCCGGAGTGGTGAATATTTATCCCTGGTTCGCAGCTGCGCGCCGGGAACTCTGCCTCAGACTTGCGCAGAGCGGTGAAGAAGACGGCAGAAGCCTCAGTTTCAAGGAAGCTGCACTGCATGTCCCGGACAGGAGGAAATTGGTCTGTCTGCTGAAAGGCAAGCGTATGCCGGACTATTCGGATGTGATTCAGACTCAGGAAGAGGAACAGCCCGTTGAGCAGCAGACCTACCGCAGAAAGGTGAAGATGTCCGGCGGGGATTTTTTCTCCCAGGCAGACTATGCGAATGTGAAAGAGGAAGAGGACGGGAAACTGTTGGCATCCTTGAGCTCGCACAACTGGGAAAAGGAAGAGGGGGAAGTGGCCAAAGACCTGGGATTCTACACTGAGACTTTGGCTGCAATTTACGCCGAACAGGGCTATTATGAGCAGGCTGCAAAAATATATTCGCAACTAATTTTGGCATATCCGGAAAAAAGTGCTTACTTTGCATCCCTTATTGAAAAATTGAAAAATAATTAAAAGTACAATACTATGAAGGCCTTATTCATAATCCTTACAGTTTTGGTGATTCTCGCCAGCGTGCTTCTCACCATCGTTGTTCTCCTTCAGAACAGCAAGGGTGGCGGACTCGCAAGCAACTTCGCTACAGGAAACCAGACTTTTGGAGTGCGTCAAACCACTGACCTCCTTGAAAAAATCACTTGGGGACTCGTAGCGTTCATATTTGTGGTTTCAGTCATCACCACTTTCGTTCCTAACATCAACAAGAGCGGTGACATCACCGACCAGATTGAAACGGAAGCACCTGCAGCCATAGATTTCAACGGCGAGGAAGCTCAACCTGCAGACAGCCTCGAATAGACTGACATTTTGTCAGTATAAAACTGCAGGGGAATATAATTTGAATCCCGGACAATCGTCTGCTCTTCGGAGCGGGCGATTTTTTAATTTTCAGAAGCTCAAGAAATTTGAGTCAACGAATATGAAAGAAAGGAGGAAAATTATATGGAAAACAAGTACGAAAATTTGCAGAAATTCGCCATCAACCTGAATGAGAGGGCTGCCCAGGGCAAACTGGACCCTGTCATCGGACGTGACGAGGAAATTCGAAGGGTCCTCCAGATATTGAGCCGAAGGACCAAGAACAACCCTATCCTGGTCGGTGAACCGGGAGTGGGCAAAACCGCAATATCAGAAGGCATTGCCCAGAAAATTGTGGACGGGAACGTGCCTGAAAACCTTAAAAACAGAATAATCTACTCTTTGGATTTGGGAGCGGTGATTGCCGGAGCCAAGTACCAGGGAGAATTCGAGGAGAGGCTTAAAGCCATTGTGAAAGAGGTTGTGGACAGTGACGGCGAGGTCATACTCTTCATTGATGAGATTCACACTCTGGTGGGGGCGGGCAGAAGTTCCGGAGCTATGGATGCTTCAAACATACTTAAGCCTGCACTTGCAAGGGGTGAGCTCAGGACCATAGGTTCCACCACACTGGACGAGTACCAGAAGTATTTCGAAACCGACAAGGCGCTGGAGAGGAGATTCCAGATGGTGATGGTGGACGAGCCTACACCTGCAGAATCCATATCCATACTGAGGGGTTTGAAGGAGAAATACGAGAACCACCACAAGGTGAGAATCGAAGACGATGCCCTGATTTCGGCTGTGGAGCTGTCACACAGGTACATAACCTCCCGTTTCCTGCCGGACAAGGCCATAGACCTGGTGGACGAGGCGGCATCCAAACTGCGTCTGGAGATGAACTCCGTGCCTGAGCCTATAGCCGAGCTGGACAGCCAGATCAAGCAGCTGGAGATTGAACGGCAGGCAGTCAAGCACGAGGGAGTGTCCCTGAAACTGGACAAGATTGAGGAGGAACTCAAGGAAGCCCGTGCAAAACACGACGTGCTGCAGAAAAAGTGGGACGAGGAGAAAGCGATAATCACGAAAATCCAGAACGCAAAGTCGCAAATCGAGGACCTGAAAGTGAAGGCAGCGGCTGCGGAAAGGGCCGGAGACTACGGCAAGGTTGCGGAACTCCGTTACGGCAAAATGGCCGAGCTTCAGAAAACCGTCGAAGAGTACACGGCCAGGAAAAACGCAATCAAGGACCCTATTCTGAACGAGGCTGTTACCCCTTCAGACATAGCCGAAATCGTGGCAAGATGGACGGGAATACCTGTGAACAGGATGCTGGAAAGCGAGAAGGACAAATTGCTGAGAATGGAAAGCGAACTGCACAAGAGGGTCATAGGACAGGACAAGGCCATCAGGGCTGTTTCCGATGCGGTGAGACGCTCGCGGGCGGGGTTGCAGAACGAGAAGCGGCCTATAGGTTCGTTCATGTTCCTGGGAACCACCGGTGTGGGCAAGACGGAACTTGCAAAGAGCCTTGCAGAATTCCTGTTCAACGATGAGAATATGATTACCCGAATCGATATGTCCGAATATCAGGAAAGGCACTCAGTGAGCCGTCTGGTGGGTGCGCCTCCGGGATATGTGGGTTACGATGAGGGCGGTCAGCTCACCGAGGCTGTGAGAAGGAAGCCTTATTCAGTGATTCTGCTGGACGAAATCGAGAAGGCGCATCCGGATGTGTTCAACATACTTCTTCAGGTGCTGGACGACGGAAGGCTTACCGACAACAAGGGCAGGACGGTCAATTTCAAGAATACCATTCTGATTATGACTTCCAATGCCACCGTGGAGCAGCTGCGGGCCACTATGCGTCCGGAATTCCTCAACAGGATTGACGAAATCATTACCTTTGAGCAACTTACCCGCGAAGACATAAGGGAGATTCTGCATCTGCAGATGGACGAGTTGCGCAGGAAGTTGGACGAAAACGGCGTGGGCATCAGATTCTCCAAAGCCTTCGAAGACTATATGAGCAATGAGGGCTATGACCCTGCTTATGGTGCACGGCCTATCAAGAGGCTTATGCAGCGGGAGCTGATCAATCTTATTGCCAAGGCAATACTGGAAGGACGGGTCAGCCGAGGCTCCACTGTCGAGGTGGATGTCCGGGACGGACAGGTGGTTATCAACTGATAACACGACCGGGCGTGCCGGTTAAGACACAATCCGAAAGGAGGGGTATAGGAGCCTCGAAGGGGATGAACAAAAGTCTTTTTGTCCATCCCCTTTTTTCAGTATATCAGTTCGAATGCATCGAGCCAGAGCTTGGCAGTTTCGCAACCGGTGAAATAATCACCATAGGCAGATGATGCGCAAGATACCACTATGTGCGTAGGAACAGTGGTCATATCCCTGTAGTTCAATGGGATGGTAATCTGTCTCCATTCCCCAGTAGGCTGCTTTGTCTTGACCCCGTTGAGGGTTTCATAGCCATCCCCGTGAAAATAGATCTCCCCATAGGCAATGGTGGAAGCATCAGTGTTGAAATCCACAAAACTTGACTTATCCGTGGTATTCCAAAGTATAGGGCTTTCCTTGGTTCCTCCATACTTCCTGTAATCCCAATATCCGAGGGCCACTTTGACCATACCCATGTCATAGTCGCTTGTGCTGACGGTGACTCCATCCGGCACCCCATCAATATGGGTAATGGTACCAGCTGAATATTTCGCCCATATTCTCAATGCCTTAGGTCTGGTTGTCCACGGCCTTCCGAAAAGCACTTTGCCTCCCTTGGTTCCCACCATTCCGTTCCAGCTGCCGGCGAAAATATTTCCTGCGGCAAATTTAACCACCGCATTGACTGACTGGCAGACCACAGACCTTTCCCCGTCCTTTTTGTCATTGTCATCCGGAGCTGTAATCACGAATCCCATTCCGGCAGAACCTCCGATAGTCTCGCTTCCATTGCCCGAGCCCCAGAATTCAGTCTTGCAGTCATCAATGGCACTTGCAGGGTC
>JALFCH010000068.1 GCA_022771245.1 Rikenellaceae bacterium
CCGCAATAGAACAGCAGGCCACAGACAGAGCCCACAGAATAGGTCAAAAAGAGAAAGTGACAGTATATCATCTGGTGTCCGAACACACAATAGAAGAAAAGATTCTAAGGCTCCACGAGTCAAAGCGCAAACTTGCAGACACCTTCCTCGAAGGCACCTCCACAGCCACAAGCATCACAATAAGCGAGCTGCGGGAATTGTGTTCCGGAGAGTAAGAACGGGGCATCCATCTACTTTGAAATATACTTGACGGGAGGTCGATTTTTCGGTCTCCCGTTTTTCATAAGTAATATGAAAATAATACGTTGCCTCAGATTTGAATTAGATTTTCGAGGTCAGATTTTCACCCGAAGAAGGAGCATAGCCGAAGCTATGTGACTGATGAGGGAGGAAATATGGACCGAAAAGATTTTCAAAGATGATGCAACTTATTTTTTGAGGATTACTAATCACCGCACAACACTGCACAACCACCCCGTCCCACCCCACACTGAAGGGGCTGGGATGGGGATTTTTGTTTCGGGTACTTTCCTGCGAGGAATGGTTTGCACAACTGGGGAAAGTCACGCCTGAGTCCGGTTGTTTATTGTGATAGTTTGCGCCGGTGGACTGGGCGGGCATATACGGTTCTCATGTAAAGGTCAAATTTTTAATGGCAGATAATATAGTAATCACAAATATATAGATATGAGCATTTTTGCAGGAAAAACCCTGATGATTACCGGAGGTACAGGTTCATTCGGAAATGCGGTACTGAACCGTTTTCTCAAGACAGATATAGCAGAAATCCGTATCTTCTCAAGAGACGAGAAGAAACAGGATGATATGAGACATGAGTATCAGGCCAAGATGCCTGAGGTGGCGCACAAGATCAAATTCTACATTGGTGATGTGCGCAGCCTTGAAAGTTGCCGTGCTGCAATGCCGGGAGTGGATTATATATTTCACGCAGCAGCCCTCAAGCAGGTCCCAAGTTGCGAATTCTTCCCGATGGAGGCAGTAAAAACCAATGTAATAGGCACAGACAACGTCCTGACAGCAGCAATAGAGAACAAAGTAAAATGCGTGATTTGCCTTTCTACGGACAAGGCCGCATACCCAATCAACGCTATGGGTATCACCAAGGCCATCGAGGAGAAGGTTGCTGTGGCCAAGAGCCGTTACAGCGGTGAAACCAAAATCTGCTGCACACGCTACGGCAATGTAATGTGCAGCCGCGGAAGCGTGATTCCTCTCTGGATTGACCAGATTCGCAATGGCAACCCTATCACCCTCACCGAACCGAAGATGACACGATTCATTATGTCCCTCGAAGAAGCAGTTGACCTTGTTCTCTTTGCCTTCGAGCACGGCCAGAACGGCGACATCCTCGTACAGAAAGCTCCAGCCTGCACCATCCAGACTCAGGCAGAGGCCGTTTGCGAACTCTTTGGAGGCAAGAAGGAAGACATCAAGGTTATTGGCATCCGCCACGGAGAGAAGATGTATGAGACCCTTCTCACTAAGGAAGAATGTGCCAAGGCTGAGGATATGGGTGACTTCTATCGCGTTCCTGCAGACAATCGTTCGCTCAACTACGACAAATTCTTCACAGAGGGAGATACCAGGAGGGTGACAATTGACGAATTCAATTCAGACAACACCCGTCGCCTCAATCTCGAAGAGACCAAGGAAAAAATTGCTTCCCTGGAGTACATCCAGAACGAACTCAACGGCATTGCAAACCTTGCGAAATAATGAAAATTCTTGTAACCGGGGCCAAGGGATTCGTTGGAAAGAACCTTTGCTCTCAACTCAATAACATTAAAAGCGGCAAGGCAAGATGCTACGGAGACCTTACAATTGACGACGTCTTCGAGTACGACCTTGACAGCACGCCGGAGCAGCTTGACCGGTGGTGCGCTGAGTGTGATTTCGTGTTCAACCTTGCAGGAGTGAACCGTCCCCAGAACCCTGAAGACTTTATGAAAGGCAACTTCGGCTTTGCAAGCAAACTCCTTGACACGCTCAAGAAGTGCGGCAACAAGGCCCCGGTGATGCTCTCCAGCAGTGCCCAGGCATCACTTACCGGACGTTTCGGCAACAGCGAATACGGCAGAAGCAAGAAGGCCGGTGAAGACCTCTTCCTGCAATACGGAGAAGAGAACGGCGTGAAAGTATTGGTTTACCGTTTTCCTAATCTCTACGGGAAATGGTGCCGCCCGAACTACAACAGCGCTATTGCAACCTTCTGCAACAACATCGCCAATGACCTGCCAATTACGGTCAACGACCCGAGCGTGGAATTGGAGGTCCTTTACATAGACGACCTCGTGGAGGAGATGATATGCGCACTTAAAGGAGAGGAGCATCACTGCGAATTTGAGGGGCTTGAGGTACTTCCATCAGCGGAGGGCCGTTACTGCTACTGCCCAGTAACCCACAAGGCCAAACTCGGTGAAATCGTAGATTTGCTTCATCAGTTCAAGGCGATGTCAAAGACTCTGATGATTCCGGAAATCCCGGCCGACAGTTTTGCCAAAAGACTCTACAGCACCTACCTCAGTTATCTTCCGAAAGAAGGCGCAATCTTCGATTTGAAGATGAACGTGGACGACAGAGGCTCCTTCACCGAATTGGTTCACACTATGAACTGCGGTCAGGTCAGCATCAACATCAGCAAACCTGGAATCACCAAAGGCCAGCACTGGCACCACACCAAATGGGAGCAGTTCATCGTGGTCAAAGGCCATGGACTGATTCAGATGCGTCCCGAAAACCCAAGACCGGACCAGATTGATGCCGATGGCAATCCTGAGATTCTTGAGTTTGAAGTGAGCGGTGACAAAATTCAGAGCGTGATAATGCTCCCTGGTTACACTCACAATATCATCAATCTCTCTGATACTGAAGATCTTGTGACGGTTATGTACTGCAACGAGATCTTCAACCCTGAGAGGCCGGACACCTATTTTGATCCGGTAAAATAAACCGCAAGGAGGCATTCTCTTGCGAAAAACACCTCCCCTTGGCTAATCCGGATGTGAAAGAAGCAGCCCTTACGGGCTAGAAATCATCTTCAACGTTTCCGTCTCAAATGACTCTTTCTAACTCGAACCTTTCGTCCATTTATTATACGGAATGTTCCGGAAACAATGGAGTAACGGTCCTGGAGCCACTCTTTGACAAGCTCGTCAAAAAGGCGCTCGCAAACGTTTTTAAATAATAGGATGTGTTTCAACATAAATATGTTTAGTAGCAAGAATGGAGCGTTGGAGCGGCTTTTCAGTGCATCCATCCGATAGGTAAATAAAAAACAGAGCAAGAATCATATGATTGCTATACTCTGTTTGTTTTTTGAAACGTATGCGAGGCCTTGCTACTTTCTCGCTGTTTCACATCCTAATGCCGCAAAATTAATTCTTTCTCAAGAAAGAAACAAATATTTAAATAAAAATTAGATGTCAGATATGTATTCAGATGTCCATTTCAAGAATAACGGCAAGCTCAAACTCCTGATAATAGTCGGCACCCGCCCGGAAATCATCCGCCTTGCAGCAGTAATCAACAAATGCCGCAAATACTTTGACGTGATTCTTGCACATACGGGCCAGAACTACGACTACAACCTCAATGGTGTCTTCTTCAAAGACCTTAAACTCGCAGACCCTGAGGTGTATATGAACGCAGTAGGTTCCGATTTGGGCGAAACAATGGGCAATATCATCGCAGAGAGTTACAAGCTGATGGTAGAGACCAAGCCTGACGGAGTTCTTGTTTTGGGCGATACCAACAGCTGCCTCAGCGTGATTGGAGCCAAACGACTGCATATCCCAATTTTCCATATGGAAGCAGGCAACCGCTGCAAGGATGAATGCCTCCCGGAGGAAACCAACCGAAGGATTGTGGACATCATTTCTGATGTGAATATGGCCTATAGTGAACACGCACGCCGTTATCTTGCAGACTGTGGACTACCGAAGGAACGCACCTATGTCACCGGTTCCCCGATGGCAGAAGTCCTTCACGAGAATCTATCTGAGATTGAGGCAAGCGATGTTCACAAGCGTCTCGGATTGGAGAAGGGCAAATACATCCTCCTCAGT
>JALFCH010000094.1 GCA_022771245.1 Rikenellaceae bacterium
AGGAGAAACCGTTAAATGCAGCAGATGCAAGGAAATGTGCAGCGGCGGCATCTGCCCACAAATCCACAGTGGAGCCGGAATCCCAAGCACGGAAACTTCCGTCAGGCAACTGTCTGGCACAGATGGAATTGAGCAGGGATTTAACCTGAGCGTCTGTCTCAGAACGCTGATTTTCAGTCATAAATGGCCTGAGAGCAATCAGCGCTATGCCGGCGGAAGCCATCTGCCCGGTGTAGCCGGACAAGGTGTTCATCATACTCAGACGGCAGGCATTCACGTCGAAAGCCGGGAAGGTGCAAGCCTCAACCGTCGCGGATTCCACTCCTTGAGGAATTGAATATGAAGCCGTTTCGCCCGGGGCAATCTCCACTGCACGGCTCAGGGTCACTGATGGCATCAGGCGCTTGACCTCAAGGCTGAGAGTGTCAGAAATTTCGGACGAGCCGCATTTGGCCCTCACAATAACCTTGGCATTTCCCGTCTGTTCAGCAGTGCTGAGAGTGAAATAAGCGAGAGCATCCCTGGTCTGGTCTGCAGAGCCCGAAAAATGAGGAAGTTTCAACACCTGATCGGACTCCGTTCCCAGTGCCAGCGGCCCCTCTGTCTTCACTGTAAGTTTCACCTCATCCGCCGTATTGCCATTCACGAAAACATTAACCGGCATCACCGTCTTTTCCCCGGGGCCAAGTCTCTGAGGGAGAGATGGTATAACCATAAGAGGCGTGCGCACCGGAACAGTTTTTTCGGCATTTCCGAAGGCATTTCCGGACGCGGCAACCAGCATCACCCTCACGCTTCCGGAATACATAGGCAATCTGAAAGTATGTTCCGCCTCCCCAGATGAGAGTTGGAATGGGCCGGCAAACAGCGCCACAGGTTCAAAACGGTTATCCTTTGCGGAACGGCCTGAACCGGACAGGTCCTCGTCGCCTCCAATCTTGAACATTGAGGAAAAAGAACCTGAATAGACCCCCGCCACATCGTTGTACAAATCCCAAGTCTGCACGCCCAATGCCACCTTGCGGTTCATAGCGGCCCAAGGGTCAGGTGTCTTGAAATTGGAAATATCCAGAAGTCCCTCATCCACAATGGCTATCGTATATGCCATCGGACGGCCGGAACTCTCACTCACCTTCACCTTAAAATCCTTCTGGGGAGCAAGTTCATCAGGAAGGGATATCCTCGGACTCAGGCGAGAAGACTCATCCACCACGGCAAAAGGCTTTACGCCATACATCCTCAACGGCATTCCTTCAGCGGAGATGGAGTAAGGATTAAGCAGAGTCACAGCCACATAGCAGTTGGGGCTCATAGCTTCAGTCACCTTGAAACGCCAGGCAGTCTCCCTGTCCGCCGAAGTCCGTATGATATCGGAAGAAATCACTCCGCTGCCGTTCTCGAAAGTCACGATGGCTCGTCCGTCCTTTGCAGCGGGTATGTAAACATGGCCTTCATCTCCGGGATGATAGACGGTTTTATCTATAGAGAAACTCAACATAGCGGCAGACTCCCCTCCTTCGCGGTCAGCCCGTCCCCTCCACAATGGCCAGTCGCAGGTAAATTCTGCCCCTGAAGCGTGTCCGCCGTCCATATCCCTGACATAGAGCAGAAAACGTCCCCAGTCAGGATAGTCGAGCGAGAAAGGTACCTGATAATCGGAATTGCCGCTGAGAAACTCTCCGGAGCCATAGACCTTGGCTGTTTCGCCACTGATGTACGAAGCCAGTTCATCAGGAGAGCTCTGCCACCACCATTTCCAATCCACCTTGTAAATTGTGTACTGAATCCGATGGCCATTGACCCTTTTGCCTTTGGAATCCAAAACGCATATTCCGAAATCATAGTCCCGGTCAGTCTCCAAATAATTATCCTCAGGCGCGCGCACGCCTACATATGCAGAGAATGGAGAATATGGATAAGTTGCAGACACGACGCTTTCATCCCCTCCCGGTTCAGCCACACGTGTAACCAAAGTCGCTTTCAGCAGCCCCGGAGCATTCACTGCATTGGGAACGGTCACGGTCAATCCAGCCTTGCCCTCGGAATCAAGCACTGCGGAAAACCAGTCTTTTTCATAATTGCGGAAATCGGATAGAGGATTGCAGAAATTATATTTCTCATAGCCCTTGAAAGGCGAAACCGTCCGGGAAACAAGGAGTTCCGATTTGGCCTTCAGTCCTGCTGCCGCACCTCCCGCAAGCCAGGAAGAACTCAGGGAAACTTTCATAGGCCGGGTTGCCTTGAGTTCATTATCATCAAGTTCCACCTTGATTTTCAATCGATTGGCCTTAATGGTCTCGACAGGAACGGATTTGTGGAAAGCCGCCCCTCCAAGTTTTATATATGCGTTCCAGGTGCCTGTAGGAGCATCCGCAGAAGTGGATACGTTGAAGGTGTAGAGTCCTCCTACGGCCTTGGTGCAGACTGTCCGGGAATGCAGATGTCCCCTTGCATCATAGAGTTCCATCACGGCCGGGTGATTGTCGGGCAGTTTCTCCCCGGTATCCGATTTCACTGCGAGGGTCAGATGTATGTCATCTCCGGGTCTCCACACTCCCCTATCCCCATAGATATAACCCCTCATACCCTTTTCTGCCTTGACTCCGCCCACATCGAAGCGGCTGAGCGAATTGGACGCGCCTTCCCCCAGTTTAAGATAGGACACGGCATCGGCAGTCTGTGCCACAACCACGAAAGGTTTCCCCGGGCTATGGAAACTGACCTTGCCGTCCGAACCGGTGACACCTCCGCAAAGTTTCTGCTTCTGATAGCCATAGACCTCCACCTCCACTCCCTTCAAAGGCTCAGCAGTTATTATGTCATTGACAAAGACGCACATATCCCCTGATTCCCCATATTTGGCAAGCACTCCGAGATTGGAAGTCATAAGATTAACTGAAGGGAAGCGGTCCGCCATCATATAATATGAGACGTGGTAAGGATTGTCCCTCTCCTGCCATTCGTACTCGTTCCAATTGAAGTTGTTGTCATAATAATACGGCTGCTGAATGTCCCAGAGGGCGTTTTCCTCAGGGCTGACATCAGTTGCCGACAAAGTGGTCATAGCATTCCCGCCGCCGGAGAAGGCTGACTCAGAGCCATAGACAGAATACTCCTTGCGGAAAGACAAACTCAGACTGTATATGGCCCCCTTCTCCCTCTTCATCAATCCTGAAAGGTCTATGCAGAAGTTCTGCCACTGATGCAAGTCTATGTCGGCCCCGGTCTCCAATGAAATCTTGCGGCTATAGACCAGACGTCCTGAACGGCGCAACTGATAATCCTCATCCAGATTATTGTCCTGCAGAAAGGAAAGCACATTATGACGGAATATCTGCACCACTTTCAAATCCACCGCATTGAGATTCACAGACTTGAATGCAAGTTTGAGATTGGAATCATCGGGCAGCACCGTACCCTGGAAAAGCAGTTTCACGGCCGGCTTAAGCTCATCCTGACGGAAATCAGCACTCCAGGCTGTGCCCAGACGACGCCCCTGAGCATCCTTCAGCCCCGGATCCACCGTCAGCGTAAACTCCTCATCTCCGGGCATATATGAAATTTTCACCACATTTCCGTCGGCCAATGCAGAACAGCTGCGCCCGTCCGAAAAACTGAAAAATCCGTCCAGATCGGCCAAGGGATCAAGGGGACTTGACATCACCAGCTCAACATAAGGTTCAGCACCCTCGCAACTCTTTGCAGACAGAACTTTGAACACATCAGTTCCGGGAATTATTACAGAAGCGGATATCGATTCTCCGAAACCGGCACGGTGGGCATCGAACACCACATTCAGGCGCTCGTCCGTTCCCT
>JALFCH010000015.1 GCA_022771245.1 Rikenellaceae bacterium
CCTGATGGCGGTTTACAAATTCTTCTGGGACGATTTCTGCGCCTGGTACCTGGAACTTGTGAAACCAGCTTATGGTTCCCCGATTGATGCCGCCACCTACAATGCAACAGTAGGATTCTTCGAGCAGTTGCTCAAGATGGTTCACCCTATAATGCCGTTCATTTCAGAAGAACTCTGGCACGCTGTCCGCGACCGTAAAGATGGCGAGACCATAATGTTTGAGCGTTTCCCTCAGGCAGGCGATGTCAATGAGGCTTTGCTTCAGGCATTTGAACAGGCTTGCGGAGTGGTGGCAGGTGTGAGGAACATCAGGCAGCAGAAGGGGATTTCTCCTAAAGACAGCCTCAGCCTGAAAGTCGTGGGAGACTATGATCAAACCTTGTCTCCTGTCATTGCCAAGCTCGCAAATATCAGCAATATAGAGCACCTTGCTTCAATCGATGATTCAGAAGCGGGAGTCTCATTCATGTCAGGCACACTGAAGGTATTCGTACCACTTTCCGGGCTTGTGGACGAAAGCGAGGAAATCAAGAAACTCGAAGCTGAACTGACCTATCTCGAAGGCTTCCTCAAATCTGTTCGTGGTAAACTGTCCAATGAAAAGTTTGTCGCACACGCTCCCGAAGCAGTTGTGGCTGCCGAAAGGAAGAAGGAATCCGATGCAATGAGCAAGATTGAAAGCATAAAAAAGAGTCTTGAAATATTGAAGAAATGATAGAGTCAACCGAATATTTGGATGTGCGGTACTACGAAACCGACCAGATGGCAATAGTCCACCATTCGAATTACATACGCTATTTCGAGTGCGGCAGGGCAAAATTGATGCAAGACGTGGGATTCTCCCAGACCAGAATTGAGGCAGAAGGGGTTATGACCGCCGTGGCCGCTGTGACTGCACAGTACAAGTCGCCTGCAAAATACGGAGACAGGTTGAGAATAGTCACCCGTCTGCGCGATCTTCCCACTGCAAGAATCCTTTTTGAAACCGAAATCTTCAACCAGGATGATATTCTGCTTTGCACGGGTACGGTCAAACTGGGATTCATAGACTCGACCACACGCAGGCCTGTGCGCTGTCCGGACGACCTCCTGAAGGTTCTGGAGCCATATTTCCCTGAATCCAAGTAATTGCACAAACACTAAAAATAGAAAGATATGTTGACAGTATTACCTCTTGGCGTTTTTGGACCTTGGCAGATTGTAGCCATCGTTCTTGTTGTTCTCCTGCTTTTCGGCGGCAAAAAGATTCCTGAACTTATGAAGGGACTCGGAAAGGGTGTGAAAAGCTTCAAACAGGGAATGCAGGAAGCTGACAAGGAGATTCAGGAAATCAAACAGGAAATAGAAGCTCCGGCGCAGACTGAAAAAAAGACCGAAGAGGTCAAGAAGACAGAGGAAAAATAGTCACTCTTTCCTATGTCCACGAATGAATCATCCGAAATGAGTTTCTGGGACCATCTGGAGGTGCTGAGGGGAACACTGTTCCGTTCGGCACTTTCGGTGATGATCATAGCCATAGTACTCTTTTGCCTTAAAGACTATTTCTTTGATTCCGTGGTACTTGCGCCGACAAAGGCGAGTTTTCCGACCTATCGTCTGTTCGGCATTGAAACCAATATAGACCTGGTGAATTATGAACTGTCCGCGCAGTTTATGGTGCATTTGAGGGTGTCTCTTCTGGCAGCATTGGTGCTGGCTACTCCCTACATTCTTTTCGAACTGTGGAAGTTCATAGCCCCGGCCCTGTACGAGAGGGAAAAAAGAAAAATCCGTTTTGCTTTCCTTTTCGCCGGGGGATTGTTCTATGCAGGGCTCGTGACAGGGTATTTTATCCTCCTTCCGTTTATCTTGAATTTCTTCAACGGCTATGTGGTGAGCGATCTTGTGAAGAACACAATATCTCTCACCTCCTATATGTCTTCATTCTTTTCTTCGCTCTTTTCGATGGGAGTTGCTTTCGAATTGCCTGCCGTGGTGCTGGTGCTTTCGGAGTTGGGCTTGATAGACAGGGAGTTCCTCAAAAAGTACCGCAAACACGCCCTAGTGGTAATTCTCATCATAGCCGCATTCATCACTCCGGCAGACCTGCTTTCAATGTTCATTGTCGCTCTGCCATTGTATCTTTTATATGAATTCAGCATTCTTATATGCAAGAAGGGGGAGAATTCGGAAAATGAAGCTGCAGTATGATTTCAATTAATTCTGTTACAGTATCTTATGGAGGTTTTACCCTCCTTTCGGACATAAATTTCAATATCAGCGAGCAGGACAAGATCGGTCTTGTGGGGAAAAACGGTGCAGGCAAGTCCACTATGCTCAAACTCATCTGCGGGCTCCAGAACCCGACCACGGGCAAGATTGCGGTTCCCGGCAGCGTGAAGATAGGCTATCTGCCCCAGATAATGGAGCACCACAAGGGCAAGTCTGTCATTGACGAGACTATGACTGCATTTCAGGAGATGTTTGATCTGGAAGCTGAATTGGAGCGGGTCACTGCTGAACTTGGTGAACGGACTGATTATGAATCAGAGTCTTACAGTAAACTTATCGTCCATCTGAATGAACTGAACGACAGGCTCGCCATCCTTCGCAATGATGCCCCCGAGGTCCATGCGGAAAAGACACTGCTGGGTCTGGGATTCAAATATGAAGAATTGGGCAGACCGACCGAGACTTTCAGTCAGGGCTGGAATATGAGGATTGAACTTGCGAAGATTCTGCTGGGCAAGCCGGATGTTATGCTCCTGGACGAGCCCACCAACCATCTTGACATTGAATCCATTGAATGGCTGGAAGATTATCTGAAGAATTGCAGATGTTCCATAGTTCTGATTTCTCACGACCGCAAGTTCCTCGACAATGTCACCAACCGCACCATAGAGATAATGCTCGGCAGGATTCACGACTACAAGGTGCCGTACAGCAAGTACTTGGAACTGAGGAAGGAACGCCTTGCGCAGCAGAGGGCAGCTTATGAGAATCAGCAGAGGATGATTGAAAAAACCGAGGATTTCATTGAAAGGTTCCGCTACAAACCCACCAAGTCCAATCAGGTGCAATCCAGGGTGAAACAATTGGAAAAACTGGAGCGCATTGAGGTGGATATGGAGGATAAGTCTGCACTCTCCGTCAAATTTCCTCCGGCACCTCGTTCAGGTGACATAGTTTATAAGGCTGATAATCTGACACTTGGCTATGATTCAAAAATTGTGTTCAGCGGTGCCGAAATCGAAATCCGAAGAGGGGAGAAGGTGGCACTCGTAGGCCGTAACGGTGAGGGTAAGACCACGCTGATGCGTGCTATCACTGGGAGTTTGCGTCCGATGGAGGGAACTTCGCGGGTGGGCTACAATGTGAGCATAGGCTATTATGAACAGAACCAGGAAGACGTACTGGACAAACAGGACACTGTCTTCGGCACTCTCGACCGCATTGCGGTGGGGGATATAAGGCTGAAACTCAGAGACATACTCGCAGCCTTCCTCTTCAAGGGAGAGGATATCGACAAGAAGGTTGCAGTGCTTTCCGGAGGTGAAAGGGCGAGACTGGCAATGGCGAAACTGATGTTGCGTCCCTACAATCTGCTTTGTCTGGACGAGCCTACCAACCATATGGACATATTGTCCAAGGATATTCTGAAACAGGCACTTAAAGCCTATGACGGCACTCTGGTGGTTGTGTCCCACGACAGGGATTTTCTGGATGGACTTGTGGACAAGGTCTATGAGTTCCGCGATGGACAGGTAAAGGAATTCCTGGGCGGGGTTTCTGATTTTTTGGAAAAGCGCCGTCTGGACAGTTTGAACGAACTTGAGCGGAAACAGCAGGATGCACCGCTGCCTACAGCAAAGGAAGAGTCTGCAGGGGCAGGGCAATACCGTCAGAACAAGTTCATTTCCAAGGAAGAGAAGAAGGTGCGCAACCGCATCAGTTATCTGGAAAAGAAGATAGACGAGGTGCAGGCGAGGATGAAGGAAATTGAAACTGTCCTTGCAAATCCTTCTCCTTCAGATGATTATATGGAACTTACAAGAGAGTTTCTGGAGAGAAAGAGAGACCTTGATGCGATGACAGACGAATGGGCGGAACTATCGGAGAGCCTTGAACAATGATAATATTTCAATAAGACTCAATATGGAAGAAAATAAGACTCAGATGCTGTACGGCATACATCCGGTTATGGAGGCAATACGTGCCGGACGCACTTTTGATAAGGTCCTGCTCAAGCAAGGTATGGAAGGGGAGCAGTTCAGGCAGCTATATGCCCTGATAGGCGAGAAGAAAATCAACTGTCAGTTCGTTCCTGTGGAAAGGCTCAACAGAGCTGTCCGTGGTGCTCATCAGGGAGTGGTGGCCTATGTGTCCCAGATTGAACTTGTGGGACTGGAGGAAATGGTTGAAAAGGCTCTCGCCAAGTCCTCAAACCCTCTTTTTGTAATCCTTGACGGCGTGAGCGACGTACGCAATCTCGGAGCTGTATCGCGTACACTGGAGTGTGTCGGGGGCAACGGAATCATAGTCCCGGCCAAAGGTGGTGCAGCCATAAATGCGGAGGCCGTCAAAGCTTCTGCCGGTGCCCTGACCAGGATTGACGCTTGCCGAGTTCCGAATTTGCGTTATGCAGCCTACTACCTCAAACAGGCAGGTTTCAAGATTGTGGCTGCCACAGAAAAAGTGGACAGGTACATTTACGATGCAGACCTTACCGGTCCCGTAGCCGTCGTGATGGGTTCTGAAGGGAAGGGGATTTCTTCAGCCATGCTGGATTTGTCAGACGAGAAAGTGGCCATACCTATGTCCGGAAATATAGGTTCCCTGAACGTTTCCACAGCTGCTGCTGTGCTGATGTACGAAGCGGTACGTCAGAGGCTCAAATTATAGGATTAATAGCCCTGAAGAATCAGAGAAAGCCCACAAAATCTGTTTACAGTTGACAATTTCACGTGTAACAAAAATGTTTTAATGAAAAACAAATATGTTATACAACCTGTATTACAATCAGTTATTTTCAGCTCTTAGTTTTGTCAGCAGGAGATGAAGGGCTGCGGCCGAAAACCTTTCAATATTGCGTGTCCTGTCGTTTTTATAGCTGAATGCCTTGGTTTGAGTGCCTCCGGAAGAGGAAACTGCCACCCATACCAGACCCACTTGCTGGCCTTCTGCTGCTGTCGGTCCGGCGTTTCCAGTCGTGGCAATAGAGTAATCGCTTCCGGTAAGTCTTCTCACTCCTTCGGCCATAGCTGCGGCACATTCGGGGCTTACAACAGTATATTTTTCCACAATGTCCTTTGGCACTCCGAGCAGTTTTTCCTTGATTTCTGTTGCATAAGAGGTCACGGAACCCAAGTAGTAGGCTGATGCACCTGGAACTGATGTAATCAGATGAGACACCATTCCACCGGTGCAGGATTCCGCAATGCTCAAGGTCAGACCTTTTTCCGCAAGCAGCCTGCCTGTTTCAGTCTGTAGATTGCTGTCAGATTCCGCATAAATAATATCTCCAAGTTCCTGCTTGAGTTCAGAGAACAATTGTTCAAGCAATCGCTCATTTTCAGTCGCCTCACCACCGAACTTGGACAGCCTGAGTCTTACCCCTGTCAGGGTGTTGGGCAGGTAGGCCAGATGAACGCCTGCAGGCAGGGAGTGCTCCCACTTGCATATTCGTTTGGCCAGGGCTGATTCTGCCATACCGAAGGTCATCACAGTGCGGTGGGTGATTGTGCCGCAAGAAAAATGTCTGCAAATGTCGTCCATCACATCCGGAAGTGCTGCAATGGTTTCAAAAGGCACTCCGGGCATCGAGTAAAGTCTGGCGTTGTGACCGAAACGTTCAGCTCCGAAGGGGAAGACCATAATTGGAGCCGTCCCCCTACGGTTCAGAATGACTTCGCAGGATTCCGGTACTTTGGCCTGGTCCAGATTGACATCCAGGAGGTCAAGTCCTCTGGAGTGCAGTATCTCCTTCATTATGGCAAGCTGTCCCTGGTCAGTACGGTAGGCCGTACAGCCGCTCAACCGGGCCAAAGCCGGTTTGGTGATATCGTCATCAGTCGGGCCCAGGCCACCTGTCACTATGACTATTTCATTGTCAGCCAATTCCCTTTCAAGAGAACTGATAATTTGCTCGCGGTCGTCGCCTATAGAAATCATCCTTTTGATCCGGATTCCTTTTTCATTGAGAGCCTGAGCGATGGCTGCGGAATTGGTGTCCACAATCTGCCCTATGAGTATTTCATCCCCTATGGTGCAGACTGAAGCAGTTATTTGAGTTTCATTCATATTGTTCTGTGAGGGCTTTCTTGGCCCTGTCCTTGGTCTTTGCCGCTATGTAATTGACTATCTCATTGACTATTGAAGGTCCTTCCCTAAAGAAACCCGTAAAGACTTCCACCAACATCGCACCTGCATCAAGCATCTTAAGAGCCCCTTCTCCGTTCATAATTCCACCCACAGCTATGATGGGCAGAAGACCGTCGGATTTTTCCTTTATGTACTTGACAAATTCAAGATTCCTGACGAAAAGTTCGTTGCCGCCCGGGTCACTGATGGAACTGACAGTACTGCCTGCCACCACTCCGTCAATACCGGAACTGAGGCAGCAGTTGATGAGTTCTTCTGTCTGACTGTGAGAGAGGGAAGGCGTGAGACGCACGAGTATCGGTTTGTTCACGTCGTAGTACATCCTGAGGGTCAGCATCCTGTCGATTATGTCCGGAATGTCGGAGATATCCGCTTGCCCTTCAGGGTCCAGGGAGGAGTATTGTGGGGAAATCACTATCATATCCACGAAATCGTAAAGCAGGGCAAAAGCTTCTTCGTAATCCCGTATGACTTCAGTTTGTCCCTTGCTTTTTTCGTTCCTGGTTATGTTTCCGGAGATGATGCACTCAGGTCTTTCAGTCCTTAGGTGTTCCACAGCTCTCTTGAGTTTGGTTTCATTGTGCAGTTTAATCTGCGTGGTGTCCGAGTGAATGCACATCGGCCCCACTTCAATGAAACCGAAGCCGAATTCGGATAGAATGTCGAAATAGGATGCGTCTTTGTCCACTGATGCAGCCAGTCCCACAGGATTCTTGAAATCCAGACCGAAGACTTCCTGTCTCAGATTATCCTTGATTCTGCTTTTGTAATGAAGTCTGAGCAGTTGCCTGCCGAAAGGTATGCTGCGCAAAAGCGACAGGGTCTTCGCGGCCATTCTGAAAGCCTTTTCGGTGGTACTGTACTTCAGATATAAGTTCAATAGCGATTTGTACATAGTCCGGTTTGCAATTACAAACTTGCGAAGATGATGCAGGTTATATTTGAGGATTACATAAGGACCGCAAATTTACAATTAATTTTGGTAATCAAGTAATATTTTTTGAGGATTACCAAGCAGGGGAAGGCCGGAAATATGGAGCTATGGGTTTCTCAGTTCCTGGAAACTGCCGTCATTAAAAAGTACAATAATTCGGCTGATCTGTTTGGAGTTTCCTGTAATCTGTTTGGAGGCGCTTTTGCCGGCAGGGGACTGGACAGTCTCTTTCTCCGTCGAGACCTTCGCCTCATCCTCTGCTGAGCCTATGGTAGCCCCGTCGAGAAAAATGCTGCCGTGAATGCTGGACTGTTGTTGCGGCGTTTCCAGAGGAAAGAGCAAATCCGTCTGAGAATCCGGTATTTGTGGGACTATTGGTGATGCGACGTCAATTTTCGATTCCTGATCAACGTACATCCTGCCTTTGCCGAGAATGAGCCATAGGGGATTGATTCTGGGATAATGCTTGAGAACAGACGCAATGAAGTCGTAACTCGGCTTGTTCCGTCCGGAGATTATGTGTGAGATGCTCGCCCGTGCCACGCCTATGGTGTCGGCGAACTGTGCCTGAGTGATATTTTCGGCATTCAGAAACTGCGAGATACGAATGTTCATAGTTGTTATCTTTTGATTGACAAATATAAATAGAAAAATACAAATATGCAAACGGTTGTCCATTTCTAATTGTTAATAGGCTGTTGAAAAGGGGAGGGAAAACAATTAATTAAAACTTAATATTATAAGAATTAAAATAGTAGTTTTCAATATAATATATAATAGTTTCATATCTGATTTCAGGTGGTAGCAGGTATGTGGGAGCAGATTTCAGATATGTATTTAAATCAATGCAGAAGGAAACCGCAGTTATATATGCTGGTTTTCAAATAATTAGCATATTTAGAAATAGCCTATAAACTTTTATTATGTTAATTTTTCAACAGGTTGAAAACGAGAGTTATAATTGTTAATGTGCTTGAATGTAATTTACAAAAATACACAAAATAATGTAGGGATGTGAATTTACATAAGTGAAACAGTATCGAGAGAATGAGAACGACAGGGAGAATTCTGGAATTCAAGAATAGTGATTAGAAGAAATGAATATTTATGAGTAATTTTGCAGGAATTTGTAAATATTGAATTCGTATGATACCTGAAATACATATTGAAGACTACAATTACCCCCTGCCCGAGGACAGAATTGCAAAATATCCTTTGTCCGAGAGGGATTCTTCAAAGTTGCTTGAATATAAGTCGGGAAACATCTCCGAG
>JALFCH010000041.1 GCA_022771245.1 Rikenellaceae bacterium
CAGCCATAGCATCGCAACGCTCATTTTCAGGATGCCCGGCGTGCCCCTTGACCCAATGGAAAGTCACGCTCATAGACTGCACCAGGGCATCCAGACGCATCCACAAATCGGGATTTTTCACCTTGGCGAAACCGGTCCTCCGCCATTTTAGTATCCAATTTTCATTGTAGGCTTTGACGACATAAGAAGAATCGCTCACAACGTGCACCACGGCAGGCCTCCAGCGTATGCGCTCAAGCCCTTGAATGACAGCCATAAGCTCCATCCTGTTATTGGTCGTAAGGGAATAGCCTCCGCTGAGTTCCTTTCTGTAATTTCCACAACACAGCACCGCTCCCCAGCCACCCGGACCAGGGTTGCCGCTGGAAGCACCGTCAGTATAGAGATAAATGGGTGGGCGTGCAGCCATTTGACAATCAGGCAGGCAGACTATTCGATAATCTTGCCTCCACGGGGCTTGATTTCAGTGTCAGGCAATTTCACATTCAATTTTCCATCCTCCAGGTCATCGTGTCTTTGGCGTGCATTGAACACATCCATTGCCGTGAAAATGGAAGCCATCATTGAACGGGGATCTGCCTCGTCGCGGCCTGCCATCTCATAAGCCGTACCGTGGTCCGGAGATGTCCTGACAATAGGAAGTCCAGCCGTGAAATTCACACCCTCGGAAAAGGCGAGAGCCTTGAAAGGTATGAGTCCCTGGTCGTGGTACATAGCCAGAACCGCATCGAATTTCGCATAATTGCCCAAGCCGAAGAAACCGTCCGGAGAATATGGACCGAAAGCCATAATTCCGTCTGCCACAGCCTCCTGCACAGCCGGGAGTATGATATTCTTCTCCTCCTCCCCGAGCAGTCCTCCGTCACCGCAGTGAGGATTCAGACCGAGCACTGCAATCTTCGGAGTTGCTATTCCGAAATCCCTGACCATAGAAGCATTGAGGAGCTTCAACTTGCTGACTATCTTGTCCTTGGATATGGAAGTAGGCACCTCTTTCAAAGGAATGTGACCGGTCACGACTCCCACCTTGAGACTCGGGCTGACCATAATCATACACACCTGGTCCACCCCGAATTCCTTCTCCAGATATTCAGTGTGACCGGTGAAACCGAAGCCCTCGTTTGCCATTGCCCTCTTGTTGAACGGTGCTGTGACAAGCACGTCAATTGCACCTGCCTTGATATCCCTCACAGCGGCCTCCAGTGCAATCATAGCCGATTTTGCCGACTCAGGGGTGGATTGGCCCGGCTCCACATAGACATTGTCCGGAAGGCAGTTAACAATATTGATTCTTCTCGGACGGGCCTCGGATGCCGAATTTATCACATTGGGGCTCAATGGTTTATCCAAATTATGTATGAGTTTCTTATAGAATCCGAATATTTTTGAAGAGCCGTAAATCACAGGGGTGAACATCTCCAGGATTCTCTCGTCCGCCAAAGCCTTGATAATAACCTCATAGCCTATTCCGTTGCCGTCTCCCTGGGTTATGCCCACGATAATTTTCTTGTCATTTGCCATAGTATATCCCATAAAATCGCGCAAATATACGAACTTTTCCTTAATTTTGTGCAGATATGTCTTTGCGCGAAACTGAAATACAGTACTTGCCTGGTGTGGGTCCGAAGAGGGCTGAGGCATTGAAAGCCGAGTTCGGAGTGAGCACGGCTTCGGGACTTTTGCGCATCTATCCCTACAGGTATATGGACAGGTCCAGATTGACTCCCATATCTGATGTCCGCTCCGGAGCTGCCTATGTACAGGTTCGGGCACGGGTCAAGGCAGTCTGGCTCTATGATGCGAAAGGAGAAATTGCACCGGAAAGGATTGCAGAGCTCAAGTTCAATACCGTCAAGAGGATGAAAGTTGTGGTGGGAGACGCTACAGGAGAAATGGATATGACATTTTTTCGTGGCATCAAGTGGACATACGAGAAGCTTTCCAGCGGAGGGGAATTCGTTTTCTTCGGACGGCCTGAGGAATATGCGGGGCGGATGAGCATTGTGCATCCGGAAATCGACAAGGTTGAAGCTGCCCTGTCGGGACCGGGTGCCGCCGTCACATCCGGAGCAAACGGCACAGCCACAACGACCGGCCAAGCCGTCACATCCGGAGCAAAAGGCTGTCCCAAAACCAGTTTCACAGGCATCTACCCCTCAGGAGAAAAGCTGAAGAACAGCGGTATCACAGGCAAGGTGATGGTCAAGATCATGCAGTCCGCACTGAACGCAGCCCTCCCCTATCAGCAGGAAACCATCCCCGACTATCTCCTTAAACGCCACCGTCTGGTTCCCCTGCGATATGCCCTACGCAATATCCACTTCCCGGAAAGTCAGGAAGCCCTCGCCAGCGCCACCTACCGCCTGAAATTCGAGGAGCTTTTCTTCCTTCAGCTCTCCCTGCTGAAACAGCAGTACCGCCGCACCCGCGCAGACAACGGCATAAAGATGCCCAAAGTGGGAGAAGCCTTCAACAAATGCTATTCGTCCCTCCCCTTTCCTCTGACGGGAGCACAGAAAAGGGTAATCACCGAAATACGCAACGATATGAAATCCGGCCATCAGATGAACCGCCTCCTGCAGGGTGATGTGGGTAGCGGAAAGACAATGGTGGCTGTACTGAGTGCTCTGATTGCAGTGGGGAACGGCTGCCAGGCCTGCATAATGGCCCCGACAGAAGTCCTCGCACAGCAGCACTTCAAGAACATATCCCGCTACCTCGCCCCGACCGGAGTGAAAGCCGCACTGCTTACAGGCAGCACCCGGACAGCCGAACGCAGGGAAATCCACGCCGGGCTTGAAGACGGCAGCATAGGCATAATCGTGGGCACCCACGCCCTTATCGAAGATAATGTCAGGTTCAAGCGTCTGGGACTCGCAATCGTGGATGAGCAGCACCGTTTCGGAGTGGAACAGAGGGCCAAACTCTGGCGCAAGAATCAGGACTGTCCTCCGCACGTGCTGGTGATGACCGCCACCCCCATCCCGCGCACCCTCGCAATGACCCTTTATGGAGATTTGGAAGTCTCTGTAATAGATGAACTTCCGCCGGGCAGGAAGCCAGTAGTCACACTCCACGGCACAGAAGCCAAACGCCTCGGTCTGTACCGCTTCATCAAGGAAGAAATCGCGGCCGGGAGACAAGCCTTCATAGTTTATCCGCTTATTTTTGAAAGCGAGAAGATGGACTATCAGAACCTCGAAAACGGCATTGAGGAAATACGCCGGCATTTTCCTTTTCCACCCTATAAAATAGCGGTGGTCCACGGAAAATTGGACAATGAGGAGAAGAATTTCAATATGGAGGCCTTCTCTTCCGGAAGGGCAAACATACTCGTGGCAACATCGGTGATAGAGGTCGGGGTGGACGTGCCCAATGCCAGCGTGATGGTAATCGAAAGTGCTGAAAGATTCGGACTCAGCCAGTTGCACCAGCTTAGGGGAAGAGTCGGCAGAG
>JALFCH010000024.1 GCA_022771245.1 Rikenellaceae bacterium
GGTGCACGGCCTATCAAGAGGCTTATGCAGCGGGAGCTGATCAATCTTATTGCCAAGGCAATACTGGAAGGACGGGTCAGCCGAGGCTCCACTGTCGAGGTGGATGTCCGGGACGGACAGGTGGTTATCAACTGATAATACGACCGGAAAATCCGTGAATCATCAGGCCGGGCTGATTATCAATAAATCAGCTCGGCTTTATCGACCCACAACTTGCTCTGGGATGAGCCGGTGAGATAGTCTCCAAGGTAACTTGCAGCACAGGTGATTATGATATGGGTAGGCTTTTCTGTGAGACTCCTGTATTCCAAAGGAATTTCCAGAAGCTCCCATCCGTTGGTGGATTCGTTCATAACGACGTGGCTGAAAGCAATGATTCCCGGTGAATTTTCGGTGTAGTAGATACCTGCTGTGGTGTTGACATAGACAGGAGAGCTCGGAATGCCACCCATAACCCTGTAATCCCAGTTTCCCAATGAAATGGCTATTTCGCTGCGGTCATTGTCACCAAGTTTGACGTCATCCCCGACAGGAACGCCCTTTATGAGGTCCACCTTGCCGCAATTGTACTTGACCCATATGCGGAGAGCTTTCGGACGGGTGTCCCATGGGCGGCCATAATTGACCGAACCGCCTGTGGTGCCTATGACCTTGGCAAAGGAGCCGGTGAAGAAATTGCCGCAGGCGAGCAGACCTGCGAAATTCTTGGATTCGCAACGCACTGACCTCTCTCCGTCCATCTTGTCTTCATCGTCAGGATAGGTCAGGACAACTCCGAGGCTGGCAGTACCCGTGACTCCGTCAGGCCCCTCTCCGCTTCCGCAGGCCCACCATTTCTCACGGCAGTCTTCCTGCGGGGACATAGGGTCGAACCATTTGTAGTAGTCTGCTCCCGTAACCTTGCTCACAACGTCAAAACTTGGATTCGGGAACTGACGGGCTGCATCCGTGGTAAATTCTGAAGCCTCCAGAAACTCGTCTCCGGAATATGGGAAGAACTCGTAGGTTGTGGACGGTTCCAGCTCTGTAAGATGGGCAGTAAACTCACCTCCATTGGTGCTTATGCAGGACTTGTCCACAACTGTCCAGTCGTCTCCGGAGTCCTTCTGCCTGTATTTGAAGCCGTTGTCCTCGCCCTCTATGCCCACCGCCGTGAGATAGACCTCCCGCGTCCAGACATTCACATTGGTGAGAGTCAGGCTCTTGTCGGATTTGGTGACAAAAAGACGCCAGACCTCCGTTTCGCCGAAGTAGCTGACTTCCAATTCTCTCGGAACCGCATCTCCGTTTTCGTCTGCAAAATTCACCGGATTGTCGAAATCTATGGAATAATTGCTTACCTGTTTCGGACCGAGCTTGCACGTCAGCACCCGGATTGCACTCAGGTCGGCTTTCTTCTTGCTCACTTCGACGATTACCCTGTGGTTGACCTCATCTATCGTGGCCGAGCCCACCTGTTTTTCCACAGTGAAATACCTCTCGACCGGCCTTTCAGCCCTTATGGTCCAGACAAAATCCTCATAAACCGAAAGTTTCACCTGCATAGGCTTGGTCAGGTCGTGCCGGCCCTTCAGATCCTCCGCACCCCGTATGTCGGTTCTGTCGAGTGAGAATGATTTGATGTTGACCTTTTTCAAATCGACAGTCTCTTCAAGTTTTATCAGAACCGTCAGTTTGTTCTGGTCTATGGTCACGGTTCCGCCATCCACATCCATAGTCAGGATGTGAGGGACAACAAGAGGATAGGGTATGTCGTTCCTGATGCAGGACGAGAAGACTGCAAGGGCGGAAAGGAGAGATATGATGGAAATGCGTCTTGACATAGTTCATTAGAGATGTACGGCGAGTCCGAAATTGAGAGAGAGCAGGTTCACATTGGCCTGAGCCTTGAATTTATGCCTTGCCCCTGTCAGTACTCCTTCATTGTAGGCTCTGGAATAATTGTAGGAGGCTTCAGCAAGCGAAAGGGACAGGAATACCGATATGTTGTTCATCGGGAAATAGACCAGGCCGGGACTGAGAGCCAGACTGAATTTATCGTTTGTCGTGTAGTTGGATGAAGGATTGCCCATTGCGAAGCTGCTTCTGGACTTGGTGTATCCGGCGGCCAGGTCAAGAAAGAGTCCCACTCTGCCCCTCTGGTCCAGACCTAGATAGGAACGGTTATACACCGCAGCGCCCCAGGACTGGGTGTCAGCCTTGATATCCTTCACGCTGAAATCGAAATTGCCGAGCAAATCAAGGGTGGATGCATCCACTGAAGCTCCTCCGTTGGTGTACTGGAATCTCAAGCCTATGGACTGGTTGGGCATATAGGCGTAGGAACCGTGAATAGTGAGCCTGACAACGGAAGCCGAAGCATAGGTGTCCTCCAGAAGCAGCAGGAACTCGCTGTTGTCCGAAGACATATTCATATAGGAGGCTGTCATTCCTATCTGCCACTCCCCTTTCGGAATAATCAGGTGCGTGCGGAGGCTTCTTTTCGTGAAATCTGTGGTGTCCCTCTTCAGGCGCAGACCCAGTTTTACCGGTTTTCTTCCCGCCTTGCCTCTGTGGACGGGCTCAGTTGCGGAAGCCTCGACCAGGGTGGTATCTGCATCCGATGTTCCGACAGCCACACCCGTCTTCTCCGGTTCCGAGGCCGCTGCCCAAAACGGCAGTATCAATGCTGTCAATATTGCTGCTGTCCTTCTCATCTTACAGATAATATGCTAATGAAATACTTATGGTCGCAAGGTTGAGCATAAAGCTGGCGTTTGCAAGGCTTTCGCTGCCATAAGAAATCTGATTGTGGACCATATTGTTCCAATTGTAGTTGAAGCCCAGCACGCCCACACTCACCTCCATTGCGAAATGATTGGTAATCAATGCGGTAATTCCGGGATTCACACCCACAAGAAATTTGTATTTTTCAGTGTAGGTGCCTTTCACCTCTTGGGATATACGGGCAGTGTTCTTCACCCTGCCGGCATTGAAACCCAACTCCACCTGGGCAAAAAGGGAAAAACGTCCTGAATTGCCGAGGGGAATGTAGGGCCGGAAAAGGGCCGCAGCTTCGAAACTTTGAGTCAGACGGAAATAGTCATCCACATTCATACTGATTTCGGAAATATTCAGCGAGGCCTTGTCCACATTCAGTTTCATACGGTCATATCCGAACCTCAGGCCTACACCGATATTGTTCCAGGGCATATAGAGGAAGGTGGGGCTGATATTTACGGAATAACCGTCCCCGTCGATTCCGTCAATTACGAGGAAGTTGTAGTTGTCCTCCCTGTGCCAGGTCACTTTCCCCGTGCCGGCTATCATAAAGCTACCCTTGGGGGCAAAGACCTTCTGTGTCGTATTTGCATATCCCCTGTCGTATCTCTGGGCCTGAACCGTAAGGCAGACACAGAAAGCAAGGGCAAGAACCGACAGTAATTTCTTCATAACCGGTACTATTCGTAAATGAATTCAAAGCCGTCCAACCAGAGTTTGGCAGTTTCACAGCCTGTGAAATAATCTCCGTAGGCCGATGAGGCACAAGACACGACAACGTGGGTCGGGAAGGCAGTCAAATCCCTGTAATTCAATGGAATGGTTATCTGTCTCCACTCTCCTACATTTTCGGTGGTCTTGACTCCGTTGAGGGTCTGGTAACCGTCCCCGTGGAGGAAAAGCTCTCCGCAGGCTATAGTGGAAGCATCGGTATTGAAGTCCACGAATGTCGATTTGTCCGTGGTATTCCACAGAATTGGACTCTCCTTTGTGCCACCGTAGGTCTTGTAATCCCAGGTGCCTATGGCCACTTTGACCATACCTCTGTCGTAATCGCTGTTTGTAACCGTTACCCCTTCAGGGACTCCGTCTATCCTGTTTATGGTGCCGGCAGAATATTTGGCCCAGATACGCAATGCTGTAGGTCTTGTGGCCCAAGGTCTTCCAAACAGCACCTTGCCACCGCTTGTGCCCACCATTCCGTACCAGCTGCCGGCGAAAATATTTCCTGCGGCAAATTTGACTACTGCATACGCAGACTGGCAGATGACTGAACGGTCTCCATCCTTTTTGTCGCTGTCGTCCGGCACGGTAATTACCGTCTTGAAGTTGCCGGAACCGTTGTAGGTCTCGTTGCCGTTTCCAGAACCCCAGAATTCCGTCTGACAGTCTGCAATGGAACTGGAGGGGTCGTACCATTTGTAGAAGTCCTTGCCGGAGACATTGCTGATAACCTCGAAACTTGAGTTGGGAAGTTGTCGAGCTGCGTCAGTCGTGAATCGGCTGATGTCTGACTGGTCTATCCCCGCAATTGTGAGTTTGTATTCGTAAGTCGTTGAAGGGGTGAGGGATGTGAGTTTGGCACTATAATATCCTTCAGATTCTTTCACTGCATCGGCAATGCTCCACGCTTCCGAACCTTCGGCTCTGTAGGAAAACTTGACTGCAGAAGGGTCGGTGAATTCCACCTCGTCCACATCGGCGTGAACAGTCGCGTGGGCTGCCCATATTTCATACGAAGCGGAAGGGGAAATGCCTGTGGATACAGGCTCAAAAACAACTATGTCATCGATAATCTCTGTGGAATAATCCACGAGCAGGGAAAAGAATGCTTCTCCGTCCTTGATGGTATAGTTCACATTTACAGTGTAGGCCTTTCCGCCTTCCACAGCCCCGATTACCCCGCTTTTCTCAAAAGGGGAACCGTCTTTGGCAAGCGTGCCGGAGAATGTCCAGCTCAGGGAAGGCTCATCGAGGGAGTTCACCAGGAAATAGCCTTCCGCTCCGGATTTGCCCTCATCATAGACAAGTGAAGAATTTTCAACCCCATCTATGCCTATGGTGAAGCTGTATCCTTCATTGAAATTTTCCCTTACGCTCTCGCCGAAACTGATGCGGCTCACTGCATTGCACACCTTGGCAGCCACCTTGACCGGGGTGTTTGCTCCAGCTGTGATGCTGAAAGGGGACGAGCCCTTGTAGCTTTTCTGTTCCCAGGACGCTGGGGCAGGATTTGCCTTGGACAATTCCCCTGCAAGCACGTCCACCCTGTATTCGTCCACTGGAAGCCAGAGAGTCTGAGGCATTGAGGCATAGACATAGTCCCTCACAAGGCCGCTGAAATCTGCCTTGTAGATTTTCACAAGCGATGTGGAGAGAAGTTCGTCGGGTGTCATCGCAGCCTTGGTTGGGGACAGAATACTTACATCGAAACTTACGGAACCCTCTCCGCCACCGGCAATTTCCTTAGTGCAGGAAACGAGGGCGGCAAAAATCAGAGTGAAAGCGATTATCCTTTTCATATTGCGTCCTCCTTATTCAACGATCATAGTGATCGGCAGACTTTTTCTGCAACCGTTTGCATCAATGACAGTCATTGTGAAGGTGTGGGTACCTGCAAAACCGATTATGGCAGACTGGGCATTGGACATATCGAAGGCAACTTCGGTCTTGCCCAGCAGATCACTGCCGTGAGGGAACGGCACCACCTGGAAAATCACACCGTTGGCCTCCGTAGGGTTTATAAGGTCGAGGTTCGTAGCCTCAGCCAACTCGACTGCACTTGCAAATGCTTCATTGTCCGATTCAATCTGAACATTGAACTTCTTTATTCCGCCCGGTACCGTGAGGAGGAACTTGAGTTTCATCTCCTTTTCCTCGACTTTCGGCACCACGATATGATTCATATCCGTATATTCAGCATCGCATCCTGCAGCATAGTCGAATACCATATTGATGCCTCCGTCACCCTTCGGAGCATCGGGGTCTTCGCCTATTATGGTCTCGGCCGTACCCATATCATTGTTGAGAATTTCGTCTCCCACCATATCGTTTATGCTTATGTCAAAAGAAGCGTTGCCCTCGTCATTGACCTTGCGGATGAATTTTATCTGTCTCCACTGACGAGGCTGGATGCCTGTGATGACCTTGGTCATTTTCTGGGTTTTGCCTTCCACGCTGCCCTTGAAAGTCACTTCAAGCGTGGTGCTCTCGCCGTTGTTCACTGCAAAATAACCTGCCGAAGAATCGTAATTTGCAGATGCCCCGTTATAGTTCAGGGAATAGACGAGGGGTGAATTTTCGCTCACCTTGACAGTGGCCTCACCTGCACCTGTGACCAATTCCAGGAAGTCATCGCTGTAGCTGACAGTCACCTTGCACTGGAGAAGGGTGCAGACCAGGCTGCCTATGTCCGTGGTTTGCCCTGCCGTGATGGAGAAGGTTTTTTCGACTCCGTAAACAGGCTGTTCGAAGGCTGCCGCCGGCACTCCTTCCATTGATGAGCAAGCGCGGAGAGTGTAACTTGCCTCCGGAAGCGAAATCTTGCCACCGTTTGCATTGACCTTGCTCCAGGTTGTGGACAATACGGTCTCCCCTTCCGGGCCTATGATGTCTATGACAAAGTTTCCTCCTGCGTTCATAACCGCCTTGGTATCGACAGCCTCATCCACCGAAAGGGATGAGAATTCGAGCGTTCCTTCAGAAGTTGCAACGTTTCTTGTGATTTTCTGGCAGGACAGACAAACGAGCGATGATATAGCCGCCCAAATCAAAATATTCCTTTTCATAACGCTAATTGTTCAATTCTATGTCTTCTAGAACAACGGTTTCCACCGCCTCGTCGAAACTTATGCTTATGCTGCTGCCGGATACATCCGCCACATCGAAACTCAGACTGTAGCAGGTGGCCGGGGAAAGCGGCTGATATTCTTTGCTAAAAGTCTTGACAGCACCGCTCTGGGAGGTGAGATTTCCAGAAACGGTGAATTTGTAGGCATAGATGAAGGCACCCCTGTCCTCCCCTTTCGGGAAAGGGAGCGAGGTTCCGAGGCCGGTGGTGACGGTGAAATTCCAGTCCGGATAATAGTTGTTGAAATTGTCGGAGGCCTGTACCTTTACTATGCAGTTGGAGAGTGAAGCATCTATGCTTACGGGGTTGGTCTGGCCGCCCTGAAGTGTAAAGACTGTTTCACCTGAAAAAGCAGGCTTGGAGAAACCCTCATCTTCAGAGTCGCCATAAGTTGCAGTCACGGTGTATTCGCCGGCACTCAGGAGAGTTTCAGCACTCCATTCGGAAATGGCCCCGCTGTAAACCTGCGTGCCGTAAGCATCCCTTACAAGGATATTGAAGTCGGAAGCTGAAGGGACTGAAGCAAAGTCGGACACACTGCTTTTCACGGCCTCGTTCACGTAATCCTGCGTTCTTACGGTAAAATCCACTCTACCGTATTCCTCCGCCCGGGGAGTTTTACCGCAGGCGAGGGAGAGAACTGCGATTGATGCTAACAATATCTTTTTCATATTCATCGGATTGTCTAATTGGACTTGATACGGACTTTTACATTGTCTATGTAGAGCCAGCAGGTGGTGTTGCTGAAACCTTCCCTGTGGAAAGGTGTCGTTCTCCAGCTGATTCTGACTACTCCTGTCGGAACATTGGTCAAAGTGATGACGGAATTGTTCGGAGTACTGGTCCAGGAGCCTGTCTTTTCATTGGTCTGGAAGGAGTTGGCAGAATCGAAGTTTCCTTCCTTATTTCCACTGCTCAATGCAGCCGAGGTTGTGACATAACCCACCTGGACGGTCTGCCCCTGGTCTCCAGCCGAGTAATTGTATTCGTTGTTGGTTCCGTAATCGAAAACAAGTTCCAGATCGGCCGGCTTTTTCAGTTCTATTATAGGAGCCGAGTCCATTCTGGCAGCATAATCGGCTGTCGTTTCCCTTCGGCAGGCTATTCTGACGCAAAGCCCTGCGGAAGCCCCGACACGTCCGCCGGACCAACCGTTAAGGAATGACTTGGAATCCCTGTCTCCGGAATTCAGCCCTCTGGTATAATTGTCGTGTGAAGAGAAGGTCTCCACAGTCGAGAAATCCTCCTCCAGCAGATAAGGCAGGCCTGCAGAGATTTCGGCAAGGGAGCCGGAAGTCATAAGCGGCATCACGATATCCTTTGTGTAAGTGACGTGGTCGGTGTCGAAAATCACGCTGACCGTCTTGCCGCTGAGGGCCCTGTAGTCGGTGATTTCCGTAAAGACTATTTCAAAGGACTCTCCTGCGGTGAATTTGCGGCCCGGAGCATATACATAAGAGTCGGAACCGTTGCCCCAGGTACATCCGGACGGAGCCTTGAGCGTCACGGAATTGATGTCCTCGCCTATATTGTTGAAAGGTAAACTGAATCTGACAGTTCCCAAATCCGCAACCGTAGATGCTGTTATGCGTACCGGGGTGGAATGTCCCGCGTCAAAGCTGCGTCCCGCCAGACTGATGGGGTCTGAAATTCCGTATTTACTTGCAGTATAAGTCTTTATGACGAGTTGGGCATCTGATGAAAAGGCCCCCGGACGAAGTGAGACACAGGCGTAGGAAAAGTCTGTGGCACTTGCGGCGAGGGGTTCTTTCAATTTCAGTTCTATGCTTGAGGAAATTCCGGAAAAAGAGGTGGAGGAAATCGGAGAGGTGATGTCCGTGGTGATTGTGCCCGTCACAGGCTCGGAAAATTCCAGAACCATTCTTTCGATTTTTTCATTGCCGAAGGGATTGTCACTTTCAGCAAGGAAGAAGCGGAAATGATGGAGCAAGTGATTCATTTTCAAGCCCAGCCGGGTGTAGTCCGAAAGATTTTCCACCGGAAGAAGGGCATCGGCAAACGTCGGTTCGGCCACGAGTATGTCCGCGCCTGAGGAAACTTTGCCGTCCTGAACTGACGGGATTTCAAATGTGGCGGTTGTGCCCAAAAGGGATTTGGGCTCGGGACTACAGGCAAAATAGCTGTAACGCCCTGTGGGCATAGCCTCGGCAAGTGTAGCCGTAAAAATGGCCTTATCCCCGGAAACTCCATAGACCACGAAAGGACAGGCATCCAAAATATATTCTCCAGCGGAATTCATTGCCCAGACCCGCAGGCGGTCTCCGTTCTCCCATTCGGATGAAAGACCATCTGCCTGGATATGACTTTTGGTGGATTCCTTCTCATCCATTGCAAAAGCCACGGTCACCCCTTTTGAGGAAGCCGCAGGAAAAATTTCCGTCTTTGAGCAGGAAACGGCAATGCACACCGAAACCGCTGCCGGCAGAATCAATTTTTTCATAAAAATACTCTCTACGGGAGCGGTCTCTTTTGACGGGCAGAATACTCAAACGCTTATAAATCAAGTCCTTAGAACAAGTACTACCACCCAGTAGTGCTCCTATATGTTATACAAATCCGCCGCAAAGATACAAATATTTTTTAAAAAGTCAGCGAATGGGGAGCATTTCAGGGAAGCACCGGGCTATTCAGGGAAAAATGTCGCCAGTGTCGGAAACTATCAGATGCCGAGCAGAAGTTCCGTGATTTTTTCGCAGGTATCGAGGTGGGTGTATTGTCGCTGGGCCTTCAACATCTGGTCCCGCACAGCCTCATCCCGGCACAGCACACCGGCCATATTGACCTGGGCTTTGATTTTGTCGCTGTAGAAGGACATAAAACGGGTGCTGAAAAATTCAGCATTTGCAGTTTCGCATCCCGGTATGGGATTGGTGTGGATGATGGGGATGTTCTTGACGGCGGCTTCCGTGCTGGAGAGTCCTCCGGGCTTGGTGAAAAGCACATCGCAGGCATCCATAAGCAGGGAGACCTTCTCGGTGTAGCCTATTACGTGGATGCCCCTGTGACGGGTGGCAATGTGCGAGAGCTCATTCTTGAGTTTATCATTGAACCCACACACGACCACCGCCTCCACAGAGTCATTGAAAGACTTCAGAATCTCCTTGACAGTCTCCTTGATCTTGCCATAGCCCATACTTCCGGTCATCATCAGAAACCAAGGCTTGTGAGTGTCCACCAGACCGAATTCCTTCTTGCAGATGCGCCTGGCCTCGTCCCTTGTCTTTTTCGGAGGATAGAACTCCCGGCGTACAGGTATGCCCCAGGGCAGCACCTTCTCCCTCTGCAGACCGTGTTCCACACAGAAATCCACCACGTCGGCGTGAGGGGTGAGGTACCAGTCCAAATCGGAGTCCTTGGTGAAAGGCACCATAGTGTAGTCAGTCATTATCATCATCGTAGGGACCTTTATCCTGCCCCTGCGCTTGAGTTCGGTGACTGCATCGGCTGCAAAAATATGGGAACAGACAATGGCATCGAAATCATTGCTGTCTATATATTCTCCCAAACGGGAGCAGTACTTCTTGTTGGCCCAATACACCGGTGAGGATTTACCTATGGTCCAGTCACTTATGGCTGAACCCAATTTATAGATAATTCCGAAAAGATGGTTGCTCAAAGTGGAATTGTAGATTTCGGATGCCTTTTGGGAGACATTCTTGCCGGCAAATCCGAGCACATCCCTGAATACCGCCTCGACCCCTCTGGAGGCAAGGTAGTCTCCATAAGCCTTGGCTGCGGAATTGTGGCCTTCACCGGTGGAACAGGACAACAGAAGTACTTTCATTTCTATCTGGTTCTGAACGGCAGACTGCCGCGAACATCATCGGAAGCAGCTGCAAAATAAACTTTGAACTCGTGGTCCGGGTCGAGAACCCAGGAATGTGAGTCCGGATTGAAATAGGCAAGTTCAGAGGCTGGAATTTCGAATTTGACGGTTTTGCTTTCGCCCGGTGCGAGACTGACCTTGGCAAAAGCCTTGAGTTCCTTTTCAGGACGCTCAAGCACAGGATTTTCCTCTCCGACATAGATTTGCACGACTTCCTTGCCTTCACGGTCTCCTGTGTTGGTGACCTTGAGAGCGAGGTGCAAACTTCCGTTCTGACAGAGCTTCCGGTCGCACACGAAATCGCTGTACTCGAATTCGGTGTAGCTCAGGCCGTGGCCGAAAGCGAAGAGAGGCTTTATGTCCTTGTGCTCGAACCACCTGTAACCCACATAGATGCCCTCTTTGTAATCAACATCGGCACCGCAGGTATAGACACCCAGATTGTGGGCTGGGGAATCGCTGATCTGCACAGGGAAGGTGAAAGGCAGTTTGCCGCTCGGATTGACCTTGCCGAAAATCACGTCGGCTATGGAATTGCCTGCCTGTGAACCGCAGTACCAGCACTGAAGAATTGCAGGAACGGCATCCACCCAAGGCATAGCCACCGCGTTTCCGCTCACAAGGCAGACTGCAGTGCGCGGGTTGGCTGCAACGAGGGCCTCGATCAGCCTGTCCTGTGCGTATGGAAGAGAGTAGTTGTTGCGGTCATTGCCCTCGCAGTCCTGTCCGCCGGACTTGTTCAGACCGCCGAAGAAGAGCACCACGTCCGCATCGGCCGCAGCCCTCACAGCATCGGCTATGAGCTGGTCTTCGGAACGGCTCTCTGAAAGGTCCTGTCCGGAAGTAACTCCGTTGTAGGAGCCGCTCGGGTCTCCCACATAGCCCCTTTCATAAACCACCTCGGCCCTGTCTCCCACTGCGGCAAGCAGACCTTCCATAGGAGAAACCTCGTGCTGAACCTTGAGCGAGGACGAACCGCCTCCGACTGTCATCATCTTGAGAGCATTTTCTCCCACCACGAGTATTTTCTTCACCTGATCCAGTTCCACAGGGAAGACTTTCACGCCTGAAGCCGCCGGGTCGTTCTTGAGGAGGACAATGCCTTCCGCACCGATTTTGCGGGCCGCTTCGAGATGTTCCGGAGAATTGAGTGAACCGAAAGGTTTGCCGCTCTTCATTGCTGTACGGAATATGAGCTTGAGCACCCTTGCAGCCTTTGCATCCAACTGTGCATCAGTGACTTTTCCTTCTTTGATACGCTCCAAAAGAGGTTGCGCAAGGTGATATGAATCGTAGGATTTGCCCTTGGAGGCGAGTCCATCGGTCCATGTGCCGAATTCGAGATCGAGACCATAAGCGGCAGCCTGGTCGGAATCGTGTGCTCCGCCCCAGTCGCTGACCACAGCCCCGTCGAAACCCCACTCTCCTTTCAGGACATCGTCCAGGAGGTATTTGTTATGACAGAGGTGCTGACCTTTATATAAATTATAGGCAGCCATAACGGACCAGCTGCCGCCTTTCTGAACTCCCTTCTTGAATGCAGGGAGATATATTTCGTAAAGAGCCCTGTCATCCAGGCTTACATCGGCTATGTGGCGGTTGCATTCCTGATTGTTGAGACAATAGTGCTTGAGGCAGGTTGCCACGCCGTTTTTCTGCACTTCCTGAATGTAAGGCACACACATCTCCCCCGCCAGATAAGGGTCTTCGCCCATATACTCGAAATTGCGTCCGTTGTACGGTGTACGGTAGATATTGACGCCCGGTCCCAGTAGCACATCCTTCTCACGGTAGCGTGCCTCTTCTCCTATGCTCTTGCCGTAGAGGGCGGAAAGTTCACGGTCCCAGCTTGCAGCAAGACAGGTCAGTGCAGGGAATGCCGTGCAGGAATCATTGGTCCATCCGGCCTGGTCCCACTCATCCCAGAACACTTCCGGACGTATGCCGTGAGGGCCGTCTGTAGTCCATAGTTCAGGAATGCCCAGACGCGGCACTCCGGGAGAGGAGAATTTGCTCTGAGCGTGAAGAATTGCCACTTTTTCTTCCCTTGTCATCCTTGACAAGGCATCCTCCACCCTCTCATCCAAGGGACGATTTTCATCAAGATAGGCCGGGACATCGGGTTGTCCGCAACAGGCAACCGACAGAAAGACAGCAGGTACGATCTTCAAAAGTCTCATTTTCAAAAGTTTTGAGTTAATAATTATAGCTATTTCAATGGCCCCGGCACTGGCGCATTCTCGGCAAAGATAGTCAAAATCCCCAAATCTGTACTTTTTTGTCCGTCAATCAAAGAAAAACAATGTGAAATGCAAATAAATTTGGCGAAACCGATAATAATTCGTAACTATACACCCCGAAAAAAGAAAACCACATAATTATGGATGGTGTCAGAATAATAGAAATAAAGAAAAGTGTCTTTGAAAACAACGACATAGACGCAAACAACCTCAGAAAGGAGCTCAAGAGCAAGGGCGTTTATCTGCTCAACCTTATGTCTTCACCGGGAAGCGGCAAGACCACCACCCTCATCCGGACAATCAATCTCATCAAGGACAAACTCAGGCTTGCGGTTATGGAAGCCGACATTGACAGCGACGTGGATGCCATAAAGATAAAGGAGGCCACGGGAGTCGATTCCATTCAGCTGCACACCGGCGGAATGTGCCATCTGGATGCGGAAATGACCCGTCAGGGTCTGGAAGGGCTGCCGCTTGAGGGTCTTGACCTTGCGATACTCGAAAATGTGGGCAATCTCGTATGTCCTGCCGAATTTGACACGGGCAGCTGCAGCAACGCTATGATATTGTCCGTGCCCGAAGGCGACGACAAACCTCTGAAATATCCTCTTATGTTCTCCGTCTGCGACACCGTTATCATCAATAAAATCGATGTGATGGACTATTTCGACTTCGATATGGAGCGCTGCCGCAGGAATATTCTTTCACGCAACCCCAAGGCCCGCATCATCCCTGTGAGCGCCAAGACTGGCGAGGGAATGGAAGCTGTGGCGCAATGGCTGCTGGAAGAGGTGAGGCTATGGAAGGCTCAGAAGGCCTGATTCCCCGCCGCAACTGACTGAATATAACACTAAAAACCGATACCTTATGCCTGAAATGAGCAAAAAGTTCATCCCCGCGCATAAAGGGGACAAGAACCCTAATCCAAAACTTTTGAAATTCGCGAGAAGCGTCACCGACAGGGTGCACGGCAAACTCAAGGGCATCACTACCGACGACCCCGAATACTGGGGCCTCGCCTGCATCTTTGAAGACGAAATGGATGCAAAGACAAGGGAGGCCGCCCTGGACCTGCTTATGGATATGCTTTCACGCAAGCCATTGCAAGTGAGGGAACACCGTCCGTATTCACTGCTCGTGAAATGGAACCACAAGAAGCATTACACAGCCACAGACGAAGAATTTGACGCCCTTCTGGACAAACTCGCATTCCTCGGAATGGTGGAGTACGACTACGGTGACAAATACACTGCGGAGGGTCCTGTGAAAGGGGCCACCTACGAGCGCAAGGACCGTGAATACTGGGTGCCGCTCTTCGTGCCGGGTTCAGCCGAGTACACGAATATGAACACGGAACTGATGGACCGTCATCCGGAGCTCGCGATGTTCTTCGAAAGAATGACCTTCCTGCCGCTTGAAAAGGTGACTCCTATGGTGCCTATGGGCGGAGCCGGGATAGGAATGCACGTAATTCCTGTGGAAAAGGCCATTTCTATGGAAAACCAGACTATGGACATCGAGCACATCTCCTATTGGCTCAAGCGCTATGAGGGGCATATAGGGGCATCCATCTGCTCCTGCCGCTACGGACGCAAGCAGTTGGACGAGGGATGTGCGGACGACTACCGCGACTGGTGCATTGCCGTGGGAGATATGGCGGACTATTGCCGTGAGACGGGCCGTGGCAGGGACATCAGCTATGACGAGGCTATGGAAATACTCAAAAGGGCCGAGGACAATGGCTATGTACATCAGGTTACCAATATTGACGGAGAAGGCAAAATTTTCGCAATCTGCAACTGCAACGTGAAGATTTGCAATGCCTTGCGTACCTCGCAGCTGTTCAATACTCCTAATATGTCCCGCAGTGCCTACACCGCCGAGGTGAAGAAGGAAAACTGCGTGGCCTGCGGACGCTGCGTGGAAGTCTGCCCTGCAGGTGCCGTGAAACTCGGACAGAAACTCTGCACCACCCACGGGGAAATCCAGTATCCGCGTGTGGAACTTCCGGATGCCGCCAAATGGGGACCGCACAAATGGTCTGAAAACTACAGGGACGACAACCGCATCAACTGCTATCCTACAGGTACTGCTCCTTGCAAGACAGCCTGCCCTGCCCACATCGCCGTTCAGGGCTATCTCAAGAAGGCTGCCGAGGGCAAGTACAGGGAGGCTCTGGAACTCATCAAGCGGGAAAATCCTTTCCCTGCAGTCTGCGGACACATCTGTAACCGGCGCTGCGAGGATGCCTGCTCACGAGGCACCATAGACCAGCCTGTTGCCATAGATGCCGTGAAGAAATTCATTGCGGAACAGGATCTCAAGGCCGAGACTCGCTTCGTTCCGGAAATCGTGGTGGCATCCAACCGCGGGCGCTGGGAGGAAAAAATCGCAATTATCGGAGGCGGTCCTGCTGGACTTTCCTGTGCATATTATCTCGCCACCCTCGGTTACTACCCTACTGTTTTCGAAAAGAACGAGGAGCCTGGCGGAATGTTGCATTACGGCATACCTTCCTATAAATTGGAAAAGGATGTCATTGCCGCAGAAATCGACATAATGAGGGAAATCGGAGTGGAAATCCGCACCGGAGTGGAAGTGGGCAAGGACATTACCATAGCCCAACTCCGCGAACAGGACTACAAGGGCTTCTATGTGGCAATAGGCTGCCAGGGCGGAAGACTGCCGGGCATTCCGGGAGAGAGTCTGGAAGGTACCACCACGGCAATCGACTTCCTGCACGAGGCAAATACCGGAAAAAAGAAGATCACAGGCAAGGTTGTAGTGGTTGGAGGAGGCAATGTGGCCATAGATGCGGCAAGGGTTGCAAAACGGTCCGGAGCTTCCGAAGTGACTATGCTTTCGCTTGAGACTGAGGACATTATGCCGGCGGCTCCACACGAGAGGGCTGAAGCGAGGGAAGACGGCGTGGACATACGTCCGGGCTGGGGTCCGAAGGAAGTTCTCGGAAAGGACAAGGTCGAGGGCATAAGTTTCAAGAAATGCGTTTCCGTGTTTGACGACCACCACCGTTTCTCTCCTCAATATGATGAAAACGAGGTCATTACACTCGATGCCGACCTTGTTGTCTTCGCAATCGGCCAGACTGTGATTCTCAAGGACTTGCTCAAGGATACGAAAGTGGAATTCTTCCGGGGAGTTTATCCGGTTGCAGACAAGCTCACCTACCAGACTGCCGAGCCGGACATATTCGTGGGCGGAGACTGTTTCACGGGGCCTAAGTTCGCAATCGATGCCATCGCCGCCGGAAAGGAGGCAGCCGAGTCGCTGCACCGTTTCGTACAGCACGGACATATGACCATAGGTCGCAACCGCAGGGACTTCATAGAGCTGAACAAAAAGGAAATCGCAGTGGAATCCTACGACAATTCTTCACGCCAGATTGAAGGAACCTGCACGAAGGAGGATCCTTTCCGCGACTATCACCTCACCTTCACGGAAGAGCAGGTACGCAAGGAGACTGCACGCTGTCTGGGTTGCGGTGCCTCAATCGTGGATCCAAACAAGTGCATAGGCTGCGGTCTCTGCACCACCAAGTGCGGTTTTGATGCCATACATCTGCACAGGACACATCCTGAGGCCAGCCGTATGGTAACATCCGAGTCCAAGTTCAGCGCCATCCTGCCTTATGCTATCAAGCGCGGAGCGAAGATACTTTTGAAAAAGAAGGACTGATGCACGAACTCGGAATAGTATTCTACATCATCAGGGACGTGAAGGAGGTTGCCGCACAGAACGGTGTCTCCCACGTCTCGAAGGTGGTGATGAACATAGGAGAGGTTTCCACCGTCGTTCCGGAATATCTTACCGACTGCTGGAGATGGGCTGCTGACAAGGAAGAGCTGCTCAAAGGCTGTGAACTGGAGGTTATTGTCACTGATGCCGTTACGGTCTGCAACGCCTGCGGTAAGGAATATCCTACGGTCGAGCACGGCAAGAACTGTCCTTTCTGCGGCAGTACAGATACGGTGCTGTTACGGGGCAATGAAGTGGAAATCAAAGAAATAGAAGTTTAACAATTACGGGCGGCATTTGGCAATGAAGAATGTATCCTGCCACCGCCGCCTAATATTCATAAATCAATATGGCTTGTTTTTTAATACCTCTTGCACAGGCTGTTGTGACCAGTGCATACCGTAAGTTCAATTCCAAATCGATTTCGGAGTCTGCCGGAATGAAGCATCATATTCCGGCTTTGGAGAAGATGCTCTGGGGAGGCTCCGTAATGCTGATTGTGGACCACATACTCAGCGGAGAACTCAGCTGGAGGTTTCCTTTCTTTACTGCTTTCAACGAAGTCGGAGGGGCGGAGGTCTTCCTCAGGGAACTGCTGGGAGTGGGTGTGCCTATGTCGCTGGCCATTTCAGTGGTCTGGGCTGTATATGCCTTTGTGAAGGTGCGCCGCCCTGCTGTCGAATGATACGTTTCAACACTAAAACAATAAAACTATGTTATTTCACGTTTATGGAGACCTGGCTGTCTGGCAATGGATAGCCATGCTCGGAGTCCTTCTGGGACTTATACTTCTGAATGAATTCGCCCGCAAGACCAAATTCGGGGGAATTGTAATGTTCTTCGTGCTTCCGGCCATTCTGACCGCATATTTCGTAGCCATCCAGATCGGTGCCGCAATGGGTGCTGACTGGGCACTGAACAACCAGACCTATCTGTATATGAACGGCTGGTTCCACTATGCCAAGATTTATGCAGCCCTCGCCGGATGTATTGGCTTTATGATGATAAAATACGGCTGGGGCATAGGCAAACAGCACTGGTTCAAGCCTTTCCCTTTCGTCATAGTGGCCATCAACATCCTCATTGCAGTGGCTTCCGACTTCGAAACCGCCATCAAGGGCTGGTATGTATGGCACCTCTCGCCTGAGCAGGTATGGCTCTACGGAGGCTGGCACAATGTGATGAACGGAATCGCCGGCATACTCAACATCTTCTGTATGACCGCGTGGTGGAGCGTCTATGCTTCAAAGGACAAGACGGATATGCTCTGGCCGGATATGACCTGGGTGTACATCCTCGTTTACGATGTCTGGAACTTCGCCTACACCTACAACTGCCTCCCTACCCACTCCTGGTACTGCGGTATCGCGCTGCTTCTCGCTCCGACCATCGCCGCCGTATTCTGGAACAGAGGAGGATGGATTCAGAACCGCGCCAACACCCTTGCAATCTGGTGTATGTTCGCTCAAGTTTTCCCGCTCTTCCAGTGCACCTTCCCGGACGGCACCGCAGCAACCAAGTGGGCAACCCTTCCGACTTTGTACGCTGACGGCACCCTCAACGGAATAGTGGAAGGCGGAAGCGCCAATGCCGACCCTACAGCTATGACAATCGTCAGCGCACTTGCACTGATAGTCAACGTGATAGCTCTTGGCTACATAATCTATCAGGCAAAGAAGCGCCACATCAACCCATACAAGGAGGACGTGTTCGTCAATCAGAAGTACTACAAGGACGCTGTTGCGCGTATGTAATCTTCTGCTCCTGCATCTGACACCAAGCCCGGCAGCTGTTCAGTTGCCGGGCTTTTGATATGGATAAAAATGATTCGATTTCACCTACAGGAGCCACGAAGCGCAAGCCTGACGGATTTTTGATATTCTTGAGGCCATCGATGGTTCCAAACGGGATTTTGCAAGACTATGACGTGTCTGCATATTAATCAGCATTTCAGAGTTTATTCCCAATGCCGATTCAAACAACAAAGACAAATCACTAGTGACAGGACGCTTGCAATTCAAGATTTCATTTAACATCGTGTATGAAATACCCGTTTTCTCGGAAAAAACTTTTTGAGATATTCCCCGAACCTCCAATTCCTCCTTCAGAAGTTCACCCGGGTGTATCGGCAAATGATTAATTGACTTCATTTTATTATCATTTTGCTATTACAGAAGGCTGAAAACGATGCTTTTTGTCTAAACAACTACCTTCCTCATATAACATCCTTAAATAATCCTTTCCAAACCTTATTGTCATAACTTCTATTTTTCCCCGCAAAGGTATGAAAAAAGTTTTGAATAATTCACTTTTTTAGTGAATTATTCAAAACTATAAAGACATCGGCAATCCTGTAGTTTGCGGGATTGCCGATGTTGATAAAATTTTCAGAGGAAATAGGCTCCGTTGGAGCGGAGAATGGTCCTCAGGTCGGTTACATCCACTGAGTGAACATTGTGGGAGGAGGAAGATGCGGCAAGGGCAGCAGCAGTGCCGGCAGCTTCGCCTGTGACCAGACACGGAGGCATCACTCTCAGGCTTCCGAAAGCTTCTTCGTCTGTACTGATGCAACGGCCTGCCGTAAGCACGTTTTTGAGGTCGCGAGGCGTGAGACAGCGGTACGGAATGCCGTGAGAATCTCCCTTCTTGTAATGCACTGGAACAAAATCTTTCTTGTGGACATCGATATAGTAGCAGTTCCTTCCTATTTCGTCATCGAAAGTCTTTCTCTCCCTCCAGTCGTCGCCCGTGAACACATAATC
>JALFCH010000067.1 GCA_022771245.1 Rikenellaceae bacterium
AGAATATCTCCGTAGAGGGTATAATATCGGGGATCGATATAGTAATTCTGGTCATTGGACTCCTGAATGAACTTCGACAACATCCTGAAAGCCTTGTCCGGGTCTGCCTCATAGCCTTCATTTCCATAACAGATGTCACGCAGTTGCTGCTGTACGGCTGCGTGACTGTCTTCTCTGACAGCGCGTTCCCTCTCTCTGATGTAGCGTGAACGGTCCACCATTCCAAAATCTCCGTCCCTCCAGCAATATGCAAGGAACATTCTTGCATCCGAAATGCCTGCCTCGATGGCCTTGTTGTAATACTCCTCGGCTATTTGAATTGAATCTGGCTCCGGATTGACACAATCGTGGTAACGGGCCCAGAGATATTGCATCCACGGATTGCCCTCAAGGGCGTATTTTTCCACAAAATCCTTGAAGGACTCCATAATCAGGAAAATGTTCTGACTGGAACGGAGCAACTGGCAGAACAAGGCTTGGGCTTGGATATCATTGTGGACGTGGGGGACAATCTGGCGGAATGCATCTTCTGTTTTGCAAGCCTTCATCAGATCTATAACTTCTGATGATGAAAAATTTGAGTTTGCCATAAAATGTTAGTTTGGTGTCTTTGCAGACATAAGTGGATTGGACAAATATAGGGAAAAATTTTTCAGTCCCATATATTGTACGACAAAATGACAAGACTCAATTACAAAAAAAATAATTATCTTTGCGCCCGCATTACTTCAGGGCAGGGTGAAAATCCCGATCGGCGGTAAAGTCCGCGAGCCGAAAGGCACGAGCCGTTGAAACTACGGCACCGACAGTATTGAAGCTGAAACTCCTCGGAAACAGCCCCAAAGGCAACCGAAAACGGCTTCTCAGTCTGGATGAAAGAAGAAAGCCTTGAATTGTGTGTACCGAAAGTTTAACAGTTTAAGGCAAAATGCTATGACAACTACTTTGCTTTTGGGCATCGCAATTCTTTGTTCGGCATCGCTCGTGCCGGACAGCGATATGCCCTTAAAAAATTCTTCCACAGAGCCTCTCGGCTACATCGACACTCTCAGCATTCAGGAATCCATAGTCCGGAGCAATTTCAGTTCGGATGCCGGTTCTCCGCTCAGACTCAAGACCGTGGACAAGGAAACACTCACCTCCCTCGGAGCATCCCGCACCTATCCTGAACTTCTGAACGGCATCCCGAGCCTCTATGCAACCTCAGAATCAGGAAGTTACGGAGATGCGAAACTTAATATCCGAGGATTCGGACAGTCCAACATAGCCGTCACTCTGAACGGGATACCTATCAGCGGACTTGTCAGCGGAAATATGTACTGGAACAATTGGATGGGACTTGCAGATGCCACCTACGCCATACAGGTCCAGAAAGGTGTGGGGGCATCTTTCCTCACGGACGGATCGGTGGGAGGAACCATCAACATAGTTACTGAAGTCCCGGATGAAAAGTTTGAAGCCGAAGCGGGGATTTACGGCAGTTTCTACGGCACAGTCAAAGCCTTCCTCAAGATAGGCAGCGGAAATCTACCCAAAGGCTGGTCGGTCAATCTGATGGCCTCTTATGTGGGTGGGGACGGTTATGTGGATGCCACAAAGGTCAATTCCTTCGCCTATATGCTGAATGTCTGCAAAACCATAGGCACTGACCACAAACTCATCCTCACCGCCCTCGGCTCACCGGAGCGACACGAACAGAGAGGCACGAGACTGAGTTGGGAAGAGGTGCAGAAATATGGACTCAGATACAACAGGAACTGGGGACTACGGGACGGTCAGGCCTTCAATCTCAACCTGAACAACTATTTCAAGCCCTATTTCACCCTGCAGCATATCTGGAGGGGAGAAAGCATTTCCATGAAAAACTCAGTCTATTTCACGGTGGGCAACGGAGGAGGAAGGTGGAGCGAAAACAAGAGTACTCCAATACTCTACCGCAGCAGGGACGGCCTGATAGACTGGGACGGCGTGATTGCATCAAACCGGGAAACGGAAGACGGACAGGCATTGAGCATACTCAGTGACTATATGGCCGGACACACCCACTTCGGAGCCATTGCATCAATGGAATACAGGCCGTATGGAGGATGGACCATAGGCACAGGTATCCATTATCAGTATTATTCAACCTGGGAGAATGAGAAAATCAGCGACCTCCTGGGAGGGGAATGGTGGTACGAGGACTATGAGCACACCTCCCTCGCAGGACTTGCAGGCAGAAATCCCGTAAAGACAGTCGGGGACTATATCAGAACCGACAACGGAAAAGTAACCAACCACGGAACAGCATACCTGTCAGCCGGATGGAGGTCAGAGAAAGTGAATGTCAACTTCGGAGCATCCGTTTTCGGAGCTTCAATACGCCGCTGGGACAAATACAATTACTACGGCGGGGACGTTTGGAGTCCGCTTGCAGGCGGAGTGGGCGGCAGCATCAAGGCTGGGGCACTATACAAGACAGGACGCGGTCACAGCCTGTATGTCAATGGAGGCTGGTACAGCCGTCTCCCCTATTCCAATGTGTGGTTTGCATCAGGCAACAACGAAATCAGCCGGGATGTCAAGAACGAAATGAACGTGATGGGCGAGGCCGGTTGGAGATGGGTCTGGAATACCGGTGCTTTGGAATTGACCGGCTATGCATCCCTGTGGAAAGACAAAAGTCTGATGTCAAATGCCTACAAAGTGGAAAATTCACTGGATGTGAAATATATGGTTACGGGACTTGATGCATTACACTGTGGCGTTGAGTTTGAAATCCGGCAGCGTATAACCGACTGGATAAGATTCAGTGCCTTTGCCTCTGTGGGGAACTGGAAGTGGATGAACGATGTGAGCGCAACCATATACGACCACTATTCCGGGAATGCCCTCGGCGATATCAATGTCTATTGCGCCGGCCTTCCTGTTGGAGATGCACCCCAGACCCAGATTGGAGCTGATTTGGACATAGACATTCCGGCGGGCTTCGGATTGAATCTGAACTGGAGATTCAATGACAGGATGTACGCTGATTTCGACCCTGTTACAAGGACAAATCCAGACGACAGAACTCCGTCCTACCGCTTCCCTTCCTATCACCTGCTTGGCGCTCAACTGAGCTGGACCCGCCGCAAGAGCCATCCCGAAGATGTGGGCTGCAGAATCTTTCTTGGCGGGAATAACCTTCTGGACAGCGTCTATATAGAAAGGGGCAAAGACGGAGCCTCCCATAATTTGGAGACCTTCCGAGGTTATTGGGGTTTCGGACGCAACTTCAGTTTCGGACTGTGTCTGTCATTCTGACAAAAGACTGTCTTCGGAATCTGCAATCATAGGGACCGGATTCCGGAGGCTGTTACGTGCACCCAACTTCTGAAGTTTGCCACAGGTTGTGATGATGCTCTGACCTCCCGGCTGAAGTTTGCGGCCCCCTTCCTCATAAGCTTTCTGAGCCTTTTCCAGAGCAGAACCTATGTCTTCATATTTTTTCATAAATTGGCCCACCCTGTCAATCATTTCGTTGGCCAGTTCGAAAACTTTCTCGTGGTTGCGTACCTGGGCAATCTGGGTCTGGGGTGCATCTCCAACAGGAAGGCCGGCGCAATAGACATTGATTTCGCCGATAGCATTTCCGGAATAGTGGTCGTAGATGGTGGCACTCACATCGTTCATCCACTTCCAGTTCCCCACAGAGGCAAAAGCACTGAGCCTTATCCAGTCTGCTATACGCTGCCGGATTTCAAACTCAACGCCACAGTGGAATGCATCAAGTCCCGTAACCATATATTTTACATCCAGTGAATTTTCCACTTTGTAGGCATTTGACATCAGACTTTTGTCTTTCCACAGGGATGCATAGCCGGTCAATTCCAAAGCACCGGAATTCCAGACCCATCTCCAACCGGCCTCGCCCATCGCGTTCATTTCGTTCTTGACATCCCGGCTGATTTCGTTGTTGCCTGATGCAAACCACACATTGGAATAGGGGAGACGGCTGTACCAGCCTCCATTGACATACAGGC
>JALFCH010000080.1 GCA_022771245.1 Rikenellaceae bacterium
TAACTGAATATGCCAATGTGCAGCCTGGCTCAAAAATGTAAATGATCTGAATCCCCGAAATGAATGTGCAATAATATGCTGAATCTCAGAAAGTCAATATATATTTTTACAGCCGCGTCAATGCTATGTGCCTGCACAGAGGAACTTGAACCGCAAAAGGAAAGTCCCGATGCAAAGGTTCCCATAGCCCTGAGCAGCCAGATCAATCAGGAATATACCACCCGGGCAGACCAGTACGGATTTGCTGACGGTGATGTGATTGCCACATATATCGTGGATTACGAAAATGGGGCACCGGGGCAGTTGAAAACCACCGGCAACCGTGCCGACAATCTCTATTACACCTACAACGAGCCGGGTTTCCGCTGGGTGCCCGCCTATGACGTTTACTACAAGGATGACAAGACCCCTGTGGACATCTATGCCTATTACCCAGCTGCCAACCCCTCATCTGTTTCGGACTATCCCTTCGAAGTGGCTGTAAATCAAAGGGAAACCACCACTGGAGGGCTTTCCGGTTATGAGAGCAGCGACTTTCTCTGGGTCAAGGCGGAGGGCAAGACCTCGGCGGACAGAATTGTCTGGCTCAACTTCGCACACAGGATGGCGGGGGTTAAGGTCTCACTTGAGCAGGGCAGCGGTTTTGCCGAAGGGGAGTGGGATGCAGCCGGCAAGGACGTGCTCATACGCAATACCTCCAGAAAGGCTTCCATAGATTTCTCCACCGGAAGCGTAACTGTCACCGGAGAACCAGAATACAAGGGCATCATTCCCCAGGATGAAGGCTCTGTCTTCCGGGCAGTAGTGGTGCCTCAGACAGTCGGGGCAGGGCGGGTCCTCATCACCGTGACAGTCGGTGGCTATTCCTACGACCTTGTGCGACAATCAGATATGGTCTATGTCGGGGGAAAGCAGCACAACTTTACTCTTACTGTGAATAAGCGCACGGGCGGGGACTATGAATTCGAACTTGCAGATGAAAGCATTTCGGACTGGGAAAACGACCGCAACTCCCACGAAGGACTGGCAAGGGAATATGTAATCGTGAACGTAACCACTCCCGGGACCATAGATGCAGTCATAGCTTCCAGCGGCAGGCAGGTGAGCAAGGTGCGCAATCTCAAGGTGACTGGACAGATCAATTCCAGAGATTTCGAGGTGATGAACCGGAAGATGGTAAATCTGAATGCTTTGAACCTCAAGGAAGCGACCATTGTCGCTGATGACAACAATCCGGCAGACAAGATTCCGACCAGTGCCTTTGCCGAAAAATACAGCCTCACATCTATAATCCTTCCGGACAGACTAAAGGTCATAGGTTCGAGGGCATTTGCCAGATGTAACATTACCGGTTCGCTCCTGATTCCGGAAGGTGTTGAAACTCTGGAGGATGACTGCTTCCAAGGATGCGGTTCCCTCACGGGCCAACTCTACCTGCCTTCCACACTCAAGCACCTGGGTACATCCAGAGACAAGTATGAATGTGGCGTTTTCGGGGGATGTTCCTTCGTATGCGAGCTCAATTTGCCTGAAGGACTTGAAACCATAGGGGCCGGAGCCTTTACCTCCTGCAGAAATATCTACGGGGAAATCCATATTCCCGAATCTGTCCAATACATAGGCTATCGTGCCTTTGCATTTATGGTCGGGGTCACAGGCTCATTGAAGATTCCCCAGAATGTCAGCCTGATAACCGAGGATTGCTTCTGTGACTCCGGTTTCAACGGAGCGCTTATTCTCCACGACGGGATAATGAATATTGAAAGGTCTGCATTCATCAATACCAAATTCAGGGGAGAACTGCACTTGCCTAAAAACCTCGAGGTAATCAATAATGAGGCTTTCCACGGATGCGATTTTTCCGGCAACCTGGTTATCCCGGGCAGTGTCCGCTTCATAGGCAACGGAGCCTTTCAGGACAACTCGCGCCTTACAGGAATGGTGGAGATTCCGGAAGGGGTCCTGAGCATAGGTACCCGCGCATTTCGGGACTGCCGGATGTTGGAAGGGGTAATATTCCCGGAAAGTCTGGAAAGCATACTTTGCAATGACGGAGGCGCTTTTGAAAACTGTTTCAATATCTCTCGCATAGTTTGCAGGAGTCCCATACCTCCGACTATTGCCGATAATTGCTTCGATGGGGTTGCAAAGGACAATTTCGTGCTTGAAGTGCCCGCTTGCAGTGAACAACAGTACAAGGCGGCAGAAGGTTGGAGCAGTTTCAAGAGAATAGGTCCAAGCCGCAGGCTCGCTGCGAGTCCCTCTTCCTGCAGTGCCCTGAATTCAAGTGTCACAAGGACGGTTATGCTCTACGCAGACGGGGACTGGTCAGTCGTGTCCTGTCCGGAGTGGGTGAGCCTCAGTGCTATGCAGGGTAGCGGCAAATCTGAATTGCAGCTCACTTTCAGCGAAAAGCCCAACGATGGAAATATGAGAAGCGGAACTGTCGTGATTGCCCTCGACGGGGACGGATATGAAACCTCTATTTCCTTGTCCCAGTATGACTTCAGCTATCCCGAGGACGGAATTGTCCCGCTTCAGAAGGCGAGTGTGGGGCAAGGCATCAATGTCGTGATTCTGTGCGACGGTTTCACGGCTGAGGAGGTGAGCCGGGGCAATACAATGAGTATTGCATCTGAAGTGCTGGAACATTTTCTCGCCCTGCCTCCTTTTTCCACCTTCAGGGACAGATTCAATGTTTACACAGCCGCTTCCGTTTCCATAGATTCGGGAGTCAATTCCCTCAATCATATTGCCGACACCCGTTTCGGCTGCCTCGCAAAAGACGGTTCCGTCAATCCGGGAGACCGGGAAGTCATATTGGACTATGTGCAGGATGCCTTGGAAGCCGATGCTGATGAAATGTCCCGGACTATGGTAGTGATGGTTCCGAATACCTATGACTACGAAGGCTCTCTCACTGAGGATGAGCGTTGCATAGGCATAGTCTGCTGTCCTCTGACGGTTTACGGCTACCCTATGGATTTCAGGGGTATGGTTCAGTACTGGGCCGGAGGTCGTGCATTCGGAAGACTTGCCGATGAATCTGTGCGCTGCAATGCCTTTTTCCCTTACCCTGAAGATGTGCAGGCCAGACATAATGCAATGATGTGGAGGAATGTGTCAGCATCGGGCAAACTGGGCGACTTGCCGTGGAAGGACTTTGTCAATCATCCGGACTACAGCAGTTTCGTGGATGTATTTGAAGGGGCTATGACCTGTTCGAGGGGAGTTTGGCGCAGCGAAATGAACAGTTGCATGAATTCCCGGATTCCGTACTACAACACCATAAGCCGCTATGAGATAATGCGCCGGATTATGGAGCATTCAGGGGAGGCTTTCAGTATGGACTTCTTTATTGAAAATGATGAATTATGAAACGCTGCCGATATATTTTAAACTTAGTTGTGCTGCTTGCGGGCTTATCCTGCAGTAAGGAGGCAGATTTCTCTGAAGATAGGATGCAATTCAATCCGAGTCTGCCGAATTCTGTCACAAAAGCCACCGACACAGCCTTCGAGCCTTCGGATGCAATAGGAATCTATGTCGTGGATGAGGCTGCGGGGGATTTGGAACTGTCCGGTAACTGGGCCAATAACGCAAAGGGAGTCTTTGATGGTCAGGATTGGGATATTTCTCCGGCGATATACTGGATGTTTGAGAGCCGGTTCAATGTCTATTCCTACTATCCTTACAGCCGGGAGGTCAATTCAGTGGAAGATTTCCGCTTCCCGCTCCAGCTCGACCAGCGGGGTGACGGATACACATTGAGCGATTTTATGTGGGCCAAGTGCCTTTCTGCTTCACGTGAGGACGGGCCGGTGGACCTGCATTTCACTCACAGGCTCTCCCGAATTGACGTAAATCTGGTCAAGGGTGAGTACTATGAGGGAGAATTGCCGGAGGATGCGGTGGTGAAAATTCACGGGACAGTTCCGATGGCCCTTGTGGACTTGAGAAGCGGGGACATCGTTAAGGATCCGGAGGCTGTGGCTGCCCCGATCATTGCGCGCAATAATGCTGCAGGAAGTTTTTCGGCAATAGTGGTGCCCCAAAAGCTGCTTTCGCAAGTCCCTCTAATAGAGGTGATTATAAAGGATGTGTCTTATCTGGTGAGTTCAAAGTTCATTTTTGAGGCAGGGGTAAGGCACAGCGTGGATGTGGTGCTTTCCGACAATCCGGACAAGGTGGTAATCAATGTGGGAGGAGGAATTGACGAATGGAATTGAGGACTATTTGCTATGCTTTCTTCGCATCCCTTTTCGTGGGGTGCAGTATGCCGGATGTGACAGCTCCGCCGCAGAATGTGGTTCCTGAATTCACGCAGCTGCGCTATGAGTCGGGAATCGCATTGGGCAAAGGTTATGCAGACTTTTCAGCCAGTCTTTCCTCGGCCAACGGGGTCACTACTACCGGGTTTATGATAGGCAAGAACGAGGTTGACCTGGTTTACTTCCCGGCAGAACTCAGGGATTGTGACTTCTCGGTGCGGGTTGACAATCTGGACAATGATACCGAATATTGCTTCTATGCCAAGGCGGGGAACGGACGCAATGAAATCAGGACGCGCCTTGTGTGGTTCAAGACTGAGGCTGGCGGTTCTTCCGGGAATGTGCCTGTCGAGCCTGACGACCCCGGCGGGGACGATAATCCCGGTGGCGATAATCCCGGTGGCGATAATACCGGAGGGGACAATTCCGGGGACAATACAGGCGACAATACAGGCGGCAATACAGGTGACAATACAGGTGACAATTCTGGGGGTAATTCCGGTGGCAATCCGGAACCAGACCCGGAAGA
>JALFCH010000028.1 GCA_022771245.1 Rikenellaceae bacterium
CTTCGGCAAGCACTCTCCGGAAACAATCCTCAGCTTCCCCGGTCCGTCCGAGAGCCTTGAGTATTGAACCCTTCAGATTGATTGCCGTAAAGTTCCTGCCGTTGTAGGCTATGGCTTCGTCCACCCTTTCGAGAGCCGACACAAGGTCTCCGTCCTCAACGTACATCTGTGCGAGCTGGGTGTTGGCGCCTGAATTATAGGTGTAGTTCCAGGTGGCACGGTAGAGGGTGTCATACGCAGCCGTCCTCTGTCCGGTCGTCTTCAGTATGAGGCCGAGATTGTAGATGGCTTCGGCATCCTTCGGACGGGTGTAGTCTTTGGTCTGCCGTCTGATTGCCCGGCGCAGATATGAGGCAGCCTTGCCGTATTCTCCCCTCAATCTGTAATATACGCCCATCTGGGTGTTGGCACGGGTGTCTCCCGGATCGCGGCGGAGAACCTCCTCGAAATAGTCCACAGGATTCACGAAAGGATTGTGGAACTGGAGGTTGCGCATACCAACGAGGAAACATTCCTCAGTGTTTTCAATCTGCTGCGGCAGAAGCGGGCGATCCACAATAGGAGGCAGGGGAGAAGAACTGTCTTTCACCACAGGCCTGTATCCGGCAATTTCCTTTCCGTTTGCATCCAGCAGGCGGAGAACGCAGTCCTGCTCACGGGCATCGGTCTGAACATCAGCTGTCACAGGGGATGCCGGAGACATGTCACAGCGGCGGGACCAGATGACCTGTCCGTTGCGGGAGAGTTCGAGAGTCACATTTTTGAATGACTCGGAAACATTGGCTCCCACGAACAATTTGCCGTCCTCCCGGTTTTCCATATTCAGCGCAGCATAGCGGTTGCCTGCCTTCACTCCCTGAATGTCCCTCAGACCGTACCAGTACTGGCTGAACTCCTTGGTCTCGTAAGGGAAGTTCCAGTTGTAGTCCGGCTGGTTGTCAGAGTAAGCCCCGACCATCAGCTCGCAGTAATGTCCCGAATTGTCGGTCAGGATGCGGGTGTCCCATTCCGAGTTGGGCCCCCAGAGCCAGAACTTGCCGCCCTTGTTGACGTGGTGGTTGCCGGCGAGCATTGTGCCTGCGTTGCGTCCGTGGTCATAGCCTGCCACAAAATCCGCCTTCTGGTCGTAGATGAACATTGAATTGCTCATATAATGGTTCTTCCACCAGCTGGCATCGATGCCTTCCGCATAGAAATCCATATCGTTGAAAGGCTCGTGAGTGACAGGCCAGTGTGCGAACCAGTTCTTGCAGTGGAAGGTCACATATTCGGTCTGCTGCGGGAAGCAGATCTGGTAGTTCTCGTCCACAAGGGTGGAGACATTGGACCAGTAGAGCATCGAGTTGCTGTTGAAGGTGGAGTTCATCAGCCGTCCGCTGATTTCAATCACTGACTTGCCCGGATGGAGAGTGATGCCTATGGCCCACTGCATCCTGTGACGGTATTCGGTTTCGCCCACCCAGATGGTTTTGGAGCCGTCGGGACTCTCCTCTATTTTCCAGTCGCAGGGGATGTGGCTGGTCTGGCGGTGGTGGTGGAAGGCGTTCCATTCCACTCCTCCGCTTATCCACGCTCCGGTCATTCCCACATTTGCAGGTTTTACGACCTCGTTGCGGTAGAAGATGTCGTAGCCGTTGGTCTTGTCCACGGCAAAGAGCAGCCTGCCCCCGATTTCAGGGAGAACGCAGAGCTTGACATACTCGTTCTCAAGATAGAGACAATCGTAGGTGACATCCTCCCTCCTGCGGGTCATATTGTCGTTGAGAGGGTAGGGATAGACACTCCTTTTCGCCCTCTGATAGGACCAGTCCCTCTCAAAAATCGGAGCCTGTTCCGCCGGGTCGAGCAGATAGGTGGGCATGGTGATTTTGTCTTCCCAGGCCCTTACGCTTGCTCCGGTGTCTTGAGCTTTTGATGTAAGCGTAACTACCGACAGCATCAGCATTGCTGTCAGAATAAAACTTATATGTTTCATAATCAGTTGTTTGGACTATTTGATTGTTTTAGTTCCACTTCCATAAATGTCGTCTGCAGTGACTGTTTGCCCCTGATATGTTACGGAAGACTTGGCTATGGTCATAGTCTTACCTGTTGCGATTCCGCCGAAGCCGCTTGCATAATTTGCGGATTTGAGTGGGGAATCGAAGTTGAAACTTGCCACAGCCTTGGTGGACGTAACCGAAACAGTCTGGACTCCCCATCCTATTACTGCACCGACATAGCCCAACTTGACCGGAGCCTGCACCTCAGATGGGCCGAAAGTTACATTGGCACAGGAAGTTCCGTCAATGTTGACTTTGCCTCCACCGCCAAGAATTCCTCCGGCGCAGATTCCGCCTGACTTGGAACCTACAAGTATGGTGCAGGTTTTGTTCTCCTTGTTACCCCTGACTACTGCAGTGGAAGAACCGCCATTCACATAGCCTGCTATTGCTCCGACGTATGTTTGCCTTGCGCCGCTATTACCGACGTTCATACTTTGTCCGTTGTCTGTATATACATCGATAGTTCCTGTGTTGAAGCAGCTGTTTCGTATGACTGTGTACCAGCCTTTGGCAACATCAAAGTACCCTTCAGTAGAATACACACCGCATCTGCCGAGAATACCACCAATTGCGTAAGCATCGTCTTTACTTGGCCTGTCCGTTTCTTTGAAGCTGATCCTGCCGCTGTTCCAGCATCCGTCGATAGTTGAGAAGGTAACGCCTTCGCCTTCAGTGCTGCTTGCGCCGAGTTCAATTGCTCCTGCAATGCCTCCGATAGCACCTCCGACCATATGGAAATTGCCTGTCTTTACGATTTTCAAGTCTCCAGAGTTGGAGCATTGGAGCACTTTGGCTCCTTTGTTGTCATAGTTGGCAAGTGCTGTGACTCCACCCATAAATATTGTTCTGGCTGCAGTGAGGGAGGCTTCAATGCTCAAGGCTCCTTCATTTGAAAGATTTTGGACTGTTGTTCCGCTGAGACTGTGTGCCACTCCGCCGACTACGCAGTTCTGGTCCACCCCTGTGACTGATATGGCAGCCTTGTTGGTACATCTGGCTATGGTTCCGGAACTGTATAGCACGACTCCGGCGGCAAGGACGGCGGCAGTAGGTTCGGAAATGCTGATGCTTCCCTCATTCACGCAATCCGTCACCGTGCCGGTGTTGGTGCGGCAGATTCCGCAGGCCTGGGTGTATTTCCCGCTCAGTTTGACATTCACCTTGTTGGTGCAGTTGCGGATTTGGCCGGCATTGTTCAGGGCTATCGAGCCTGGCCAGTTGTTGTTGGCATTGGAGGTTCTTGTGCCCGCTACAATCAGGTCCTTCACAACTCCGGTGGTGCCTATGTGCAGGAAGAGTGGCTCAATGGCATTGTGGGTGATGGTGTGGCCGTGGCCGTAGAAGGTGCCGTCCCATTCCACTTTCTTACCGTTGTCCTTGTCCTTGTCCATAGTCCTCTTGAGGTTGGTGGAAGAAAAGATGTCTGCCATAAGGTGAACGCCTTCCTCTCCGTCCACCTCGCTGACCCAGGCGGAATAATCAGAATTGTTCACCGCTGTCACGAAGGCATTCCAGTCTTCGACAGTGTAAATACCGCCCTGAATATATGTTCCCTGAGGATTGAAAGTGATGCTTGTGGGAAAAATCTTTCCGGCAACGGCACTGAAGGGGTTGTAACTGTGGACGGACTGATAGTGGTTCTGGCTGTCTATTATGGTGAGTGTGAGTCCGTTGGCATAGTCCCTTGCCGGAATCGCTATGAAAAGGTCTTTGCCCTGTGCCACTCCCTCTGTGCCGCAATCGTAGATTATGGAATTGTTGGCTGCAGGTTCGGCAGACTCCATTGAAGGAGCATCGGAAAAGGCAAGGTTGAATTCTCCATGCATAGTTTCGTTGTTGTTGCCGCTGACACGTATGCTGCGTATGTTGTCGGTGTCGGTTGTGCCTTGGACATTGATTTTGAGATATGCCATCGCGTGGTGGAAAGCCAATGCCTGACTTGCAGTTTCAGAGTATGCCAGCATTATGGCTGATGAAGGGTCAATGCTGCCTTCCACATAGTTCTGGGTGGCAGGAATTGTCAGCTTTTCGGCAGAGGCGGCTGAAGATGCCGGATAAATTGCCTTGTAGGGGGCATCTATGACCGGCAGAGTGAATTCCGCGCTTTTCCGGTCGTCTGAAAGGGAGATGGAATTGCTGGATTGACCGTTCACGCTGATTGCATCATCTGCAGCCCAGAGCACGGACCAGGTCTTGTCTCCATTGTCGCTGATGGTGGTCTTCGAATCTGTTGCGGGAACATCAGCCTTGATTGTAATTGTGTCCTGATTTTGAGACATTTCCTTCAAATCCTCCTTTGCGCAGGAAGCAGCGAGGAGTGCCATAGAGGCCAAAAATATGCTTGTCTTTTTCATAATTCTTCAATTTCAATTGTTTCAGTTCCATTCAAAATTTCCTTCTTCTTCTGTGAGATAGTCAATTGTGGATGCACCGTCTGACTGGAACATCAATTCAGGTGTGACTTGATCGACCGATATCGTGGGGCAGGAGTAATTCAACCTTTTTTCCCCTTTGGTTTCGTGTTTCATAATGATTATGTGTTTTACTGTTATTTGTTGCATCTTATTGCCGCATAGCTCAATACTGCCCTGCGGACATTCTGTATGGTGTATCCGTCATAGGAGATGGGTCTGCTGCCGTCGTATCCGGACACATCTTTGGCAGGCATCAGTCTTATCAGAATCTTTTCACGGCCCCACAAATCCTCTTCAGGAGGTAGGGTGAAACTCATATTCTTTGCTCCCGGAAGGTGATATTGCCTGTAGGACCCGTTTTTCGGATAATCAGGCACCGTGTATGTCCAGTCTTCTGCTATAGCGGTGTTTTGCACGCAGTCCGTTCCCGAGTATGAGGCGGCCCTGAGCGTTTTCCAGTTTTCCCCGTCTGCGGAGTATTTCAGGAACCAGTATCTCGGAGCTCCCACATCAGCACCCACGCAGTTGAAAGCTGCAATCTGTACAGACAGGGGCGCATTGGCAGGGGTGAGGTCCGAAGTGGAGACTTCAAGTTCCCAATAGTAGGATTCCAGGTCAGGGTCTGAATGGGAGCCGCTGAACCAGTAGGCTCCGAACCAGGCCGGACCATCGGACTGGGGTACGATTCCGGAAGCCGAACTTGCGAGTGGACCTTTCTGGCTCCAGTCCTGGCTCGGTCCGATTTCCCTCAGGTCAGAGGCTGAATAAGTCAGGCCTCCTTTATTCACAACATCTGCATAGCAGGTCCATTCGGCAAGTACGGTGCAGAATGGAGCCCCGTCAAACGCCATTTCAGCTTTTGTCTGGGGACGAATCTGCCAGCGCCCTATATCTCCTATGCCTGTCACATAGTCTTCCAGTCTCCGGTCGGCGGCTGCAAGGGAGGAATTCCAGTTGAAGTTGTCGCAGGTTTCGCTCACTATGATTCCGCTTATGTCCGAAGACCCTGCCGGAAGTCCTTTCCCGTCCCTTGCCCAAGCGGCGGTGGTGTTTGTCAGGAGGTAGGCAGTGCTGCCGTTCCGGTCCATAATAGTCATAGGGTATTTGTTGATTATTGAACTTCTGGTGCCGTCCACAGGTACAAAAGGTCCCTTGCTGAAAGGTATGCAGCAGCCGTCAATGGTGAGGAAGGTGTGGATGTCGTTGTCTGTGACTTCCGATATTTTCCTGTGCCTTTGCGGAACGTCGGCGATGCTTCCCGGTTCGGAACTCACTATATTGGAGGCCTGCAGACCGCTGATGGTGAAATATTCAGGGTCGGTATGCCTTTCGAATACAGCTCCGCCGATGCTGATTTGAGCGAAGTCGTAACGCTTGAGCGAAACGGCGTCGGAGGAGTTGAAAATCAGTTTCACTCCACGGATTTCATCTCCCTCGCCGCTTTGCAGATATACTGTCCGGCCGCAGAGTCCGAGGTCCTGGATTATGGAGGACATATTCCGGTTGGGAGCTGCATTGCCCTCGGAATTGTCGCTGATTACACGACCGGAGATAACGTAATTCTTGAGTAATATCCCGTCTGCAGAAAAGTCGCCCTCTGTTAGGGATAGTGTGCCCAAATCTTTGATTGAAAGTGGAATGGCTTCGCTTGCGCTGCTGGTCTCCTGGGTGACATGGAGCCTTGCTTCTATGCTCCGGCCCACCTTGTCGTAGCTGTTGAGGCAGATGATGGCTGTGCGAGCCCGGTCGGAATCGTTTTCTGCAACGGCAAAAATCAGTGTGCCGTCCTCCTTGACCTCATCCAACGGCTCTTCAATCCAGCTGCCTCCGTCGGGGTAGATAACTGAGGAAACAATCCGGGAAGACTGAAGATCTGTCTGCAGTTCAGCCTTGCAGGGACCGCTCAGATACGGCACCGTGATGTTGGTCTGCACGAAATTGAAACGGGTCCCGCTCTCTCCCTCTTGAATAAGTTTCAGGTCAAGCTGCCTGTCCCCGCAGCACAGACGGATAGTCGCCATCCTCTCCTCTCCCGGGTTTGAATAATATCGGAGTTCCAGAGAGAAATCCCCATTGAAGGGACCGGGGTCGGACAATTCCACCCAGTCATCCCCATTGATGATTTCCACTGAGACTTCAGATGAACTGACAATTCCGAAGGCGGTCCGTCCGGAAGCGCTCCCGACGGTGATTTCGGGTTGGGCGCAGCCCAGTTCGGTAATGCTTTTCAATTCGGGCTGCATCACGCAGGCAGTCAGGGCAAACAGAATTGCCGGGACTATTGACTTGTGAAATATGTTGTTGTGTCTCATATTTTTACTCTCCATATTCAATATTTGTCAGCACTCCTCCCGATGCGGCCACCTGATCTGCCGGAATTGGCCAATAACGGTTGCAAGGCCTTATGTTGCGGCTTATTATTGTGCCTGTGTTGTATTGTGAAGCCCTTTCGTACCATATATTCCAGCGTACAAGGTCAAATTTGCGGTTGTATTCCCCGAGCAGTTCTTTGGCGCATTCCCTTCTGATTTCTTCCATCAGAAGTTCCTCGTCCCCTCCGACGTCGGAAAGGTTGAGATCCGTAAGACCGGCCCGGTTTCTTACCGCATTCAGCCTTTTGAGGGCATTGGGAATGTCTCCATTCATAAGATAGGCCTCGGCCAGTCCCAGAACTGCACCCGCGTAACGGAAAATCTTGTAATTGTTGGCATCGCGGGTGCTTCGCAAATCCGGACACCAGAATTTGTTGCCTAGCCAAGGTGTGCTGGAAGCATTCATCCTCACCCATTCATCTCCGGATTTGGTTCCGAAGAAGAACACCTGCTTGCCTGAACTCCGTTCCGCATCGTCAGGGGAATAGCCTTCCCATCTCCAGGCCAGGTTCCCCGAACCTCCTCTCGCACTGTCTGAGCCGGCAGAATATTCTCCGCTCCTGAGGTCTGGCGAGGAGTAGGGAAGCAGGTTCTGGCAGAGATAAGGGGTGGGGCGGGCTGAGGTGTAGGTCTGGGCATTAGGTCCGAGTTCCGGTATGCCTATGCCGTAGTAAATGTCCGAAACTATTTCCTCCTGGGCGAATTCATCGCTGACAATGTTCTGTGCCCGGAGCGGGGTGGTCCAGCTGGCGAGAGTGCCCACAACCTGCAGACCGTAGGGCTCGTAAGTATTCGGCACCTCCCATATCGATTCCCGAGTGAATTTCCTGCTGAAAGGCACGTCAGTGAGGGGGTAGGAGGAAAGTTCTCCGTAAATCCCTTCCAGTTCGCCGAAGAAGGCTATGGCACCTTCCCAGTCCTTGTTCCAAAGGCAGAGTCTGCCGCCGAGCATCAGTCCCAGGGCCTTGCCTGCACGGAAATCCGTACCGTCTTCGTAACTGCGGCGGGCTTCCAGGGCCGGGAGGCGTTGCCTGAGTTCGGCTATGCAGTATTCCCTTGCATCGGCTGCACTCATACGCGGCATCCTGACTATGCTTTCACGGTTTTCCTCAGTGACCGCTACAGTATAGAAGGGAACATCTCCGAAAGTGGAGGTGAGGACATACCAGTAGAATGCTCTGAGCACAGCTGCTTCGGCCAGTAGCGGAGCGGCTTCCTCCTCTGTCACATAGCCTTCATTCACCGCTCTTTCTATGTTGGCGCTCATGGAGTTGGTTCTGGAAACTCCCTGATACCCCCTCTGCCAGACCGTTGATGCGGCTCCCGGACGTGATGGGGATATGTCACAAACTGCATCAATCTGGTTGTCCACATTGAGATACATCAAATCGGTATCACATTCGCACATCTCCCAGAACCCCATATTCGTGTAGATGAGCCGCAGGGGAGAGTAGCAGGCGTTGAGCCCGGTCTTGATCTGACTGACATTTCTGTAATAGTTCCCGCTCAGGGTGTATGACTGGGGATTCTCTTTCAGCGAACAGGACGCGGACAGCAGGAGCACAATCATCGGGACTGCCGTTCTGCAAAAGGAAGATGCCATCTTGAATATTTTGTTTGCCATATCGTGTCGTTATTAGAAATTCAATGAAAGATTGACCACAAATGTTCTCGGGCGGGGGAATCCTCCGTTATCGATTCTTCTGGACCCGGCCGAGGTGGCAACGTCAGGGTCGAAACCGTTGTAGCGTTTCCACAGCAGCAGATTCTCTCCGCTCACCCCGACAGTGATGCTTTTGCACCATTTGACCGGAAGATTGAAGCGGTAACTCAGAGACACTTCCTTGAGTCGGATGTAGGATGCGTCGTAAATCATCCTGTCGCTTGCATTGTAGTCCTCCTTGCCTGCTCTCGGTATGTCGGAATCCGGTCTGAGTTCCGGATCCCAGGAGTCGAGCATATATCTGTATTTATTGTAGGCCCTGGAGCCGCTTCCGGCAAGTATCTCACTGATATTGTATATTTTGCCTCCAAAAGAATAGGTGGCATAGACTTTCAGAGAAAGGTTGCCCCAAATGAAGCTGTTCTGGAAGCCTCCATAGACCACCGGATCCGCATTGCCCTGATAGATAAGGTCCTGCTGGTCGAGAAGCCCGTCGTTGTTCTGGTCCACATAGCGGCATACACCCGGCTGAGGATTGGATGAACTGACGTAAGTTCTGGTTATGTTGTTCCTCTCTATGTCCTCCTTATTGTGCCAAACCCCGGCATACTGATAGCCCCAGAGAGCATTTACGGGGTATCCTGCCTTGTAGCCGTACATAGGCTGTGTGAGGTTCCTGAAATTGGACCAGGTGGGCACGAGTCTGTCTTCCCCGGCATCCAGAACCATCTGGTTGTTGTGGGCAAGGGTCAGGGCTGTGGTCCAGGAGAAGTTGCGGGTGACTATGTTTCTCGTGTTTATCGTAAGTTCTATTCCGTAATTGCGGGTGCAGCCCATATTGGTGAAATAGGTGTCATATCCGGTGGCCTGGTTGGTCTTCATTGCCAGGAGCAGGTCTTTGGTCCAGGACCCGTAGCCGTCAATCTCAATATTGAGCCTTTCTGCAAATGCGGAGAAATTCAGGCCTATGTTGAAGGAGTCGGTCGTTTCCCAGGTCAGATTGCTGTTGCTCAGCCGGCTTTCGTAATATGCGACCGGCCTGTAGTCCCCCATCATCCATATTCCCTTGTCGGCAGTGAGTATGGACTGGGACATATACGGGGCTATGGCATCGTTTCCGCTGCGTCCTATGCTGGCCCTGAGGGAAAGGTCGTTCAGCCAGGATGACGCCGGTGCAAGGAATTCCTCCTTGCTTACGTTCCATCTCAATGCAAGGGCGGGGAATATGCCCCACTTGCGGTTCTCGGCAAAATTCGAGGCCCCGTCAGCCCTCATCGTAAAGGTGAAGTAATAGCGTTTGAGATAGTCGTAGTTGAGTCTTGCCAGCACTGACATAGTGGTCTTTACTGTTTCGTAGGACCTGCTCGTGGTATTTCTGTCGTCAAGCAATCCGGCTGCATTTTTCCAGGTCACGTTGTCGTCCATATAGCCTTCACCGTAGAAGGAATTCCATTCAATCAAGGTCTTTTCGGCGGTGAAACCGACCAGAGCGTTGAGAGTATGTCTCCTTGAGAATGTCCTGTCGTAAGTGAAGGTGTTCTCGGTCAGGAACACCTGCCTGTCCTGACGGTTGATTGTGGCTGTGCCTCCGCTGAGGTTGCGTTGTGCCACCGGAAGGGTGGACGGGGTGTAGCGGAAGGACTTGTAACCGTCGAGGGTGAATGAGAACTTGCTGACGAATGATGAATAGCGGTCGAAGATCAACCTCACCCAAGGCAGGATGTTCAGGTTATTCTGGCGGATGTTGTGCTTGATTTGGGTCGCACAGATGTATGGGTTGTTGAAAGGGGAACCTCCTGAGCTGTATTCGGAGCCGTAGGTGTTCCAGGTGTCGTTGATGCCCAGCAGCGGACTCAGATAGACGGCCGCAGTGCTGCTCGTGCCGGTGATGCTCGCGCTGGACTTGTCGGTGTTCCTGTCTGCATAATACAGTCTCACTCCGGCCCTGAGCCATTTGAGAGGCTGAGTTTCCACGCTGACTCTGCCGCTGGTACGCCTGAATCCGGAGCCGATTACCACACCCTTTTCATTGTGGTGCCCGAAAGAGGCAGAGGCGCGTGTGATCTGGCTCCCTCCCTGCACATTCAGACTGTAGTCTTGATAGACTCCAACCTGTGACAGCTCCTTTATCCAGTCGGTACCTTTGCCCAGGGAGGCAATGGCTTCTTCACTGAAATAGAAATTGCGGCCCGGATTTTCCACTCCGGCAAAATAGTCGGAGATATAGTGGGTCTGGTTGCAGTATTGTGCAAATTCAGACGCGTCCATCAAGTCCAGTCCTCCCATAATGGCCGACACACCTGCAGACGCCTTGAGACTGGCGGTGAAATTGCCCGAAGTCTTCCTGTCAGTAGTGATGACTATGACTCCGTTCGCGCCCCTCGCGCCATAAAGGGCAGTCGAGGAGACATCTTTCAGAACTGATATGCTTTTTATGTCCGAAGGATTTATCTCGTTGAGGTCCGAGACTGCGTCAATGACCCCGTCCACAACAATCAGAGGCTGGTTTCCTGCACTTATGGACCTGGTTCCGCGGATGTTCACTGAAGCTTCCGAGCCCGGTTCCCCGTTGGAGGAGAGTATATCCATACCTGCAATTCTGCCCTGGAGCGCGGACCCTACCGATGCGGCAGGCACGTCCTTGAGCGATTTCATATCCACTACGGAAACAGAACCGGTGAGGTCGGACTTTTTGGCGGTTCCGTAGGCTATCACCACCACATCGTCCAATTTCTCCACATCCGAACGGAGCGTGACATTGATTGTCTTACGCCCTCCCACAGGCTCAATCAGAGTCTCGTAGCCCAGACAGCTGAACTCGAGGAATCCTTCTTCAGGGACGGTGAGTTCCCATTTGCCCGTCACATCGGTGGCCGTGCCGTTTGTCCTGTTCTGTTTGTCAAGAACATAGACACCGGGAATGACCTCTCCCTTGCTGTCCTTGACGGTTCCTGACACTTTTATATTGCCGGAGTAGGCCGTAATGGCGGACATCAGAATCAGAATGGTTGTCAGTATTTCCTTTTTCATAGTTTCATTCTCCTATCGTCGGTTGAGCCCCCGTTGCCGAATATTCTCCCTTGACGGTGGCTGTCTCGGGCAGGGCGGAGGTTACTGTGCAGCTTGAGATTACTACTGGCAGCAGTTTGGTGAAAATATGTGTGGCGATTCCCGCAACGGCACCCGGGCCCACGGCTGTCACTCCCGTGGTCTCCGTCAGAGCAAACCCGGCGCTGCAGCTGCAGTCCGAGAATGTGGCGTATCCGGCTCCTCCGGCAATGCCTCCTGAGATTGTGCAGGCCTTGGTGGAACCCCCTGTGTTCATCTGACCGGTGTTGGTGCATCCGGAAAACAGTGCCGGCGATTCGGCAAGCCCTACAGCAACTCCGGCTATTCCTCCGATATAGCACTGTCTGGCTCCGGACATGGACTTTCCTACCGTACTGGTGTTGGAGCAGCAAACGTCTATTACCGCTGAATTGACGCAGTCCACAAACTCCACGTGGTGCCAGGCCTTGTCGAAACTTACGTACCAGGATTTGTTGCCATTATTGTCTTTGGCCAGGCCTGAAACTCTGCCTGCGATACCTCCTATGGCATAGGCTCCGTTCGGAGTGTTGTACCAGGTGTTTTCCCAGAGCTGAATGCGTCCGCTGTTGCTACATTCCCGGAACACCGTGAAATTGTCGGCATCCCCGTCCTCTACTGATGAGACTATGCCTCCCACTGCTCCTTTCTGAAGGTCCGATGAGGCTACGGCATTTTTCTCAATCAGAATCTCTCCGCTGTTGCTGCATCCTGTGAAACTGCCGCACTTCCCTTCGGCCGATGCATAGAGGGCCACTCCTCCCACCTGACAGAACCTGTTGGCGGAGCAGGGCAAGGAGATGTGGACAGGGGCACTGTTGCTGCAGTTTTCCATAGTACCTGCGTTGGATTCCACAAGAGATGCGAAGGAGAAATCGGCATCCGTCACGATGTCCATAGGCATACGGTTCTCGCAGGAAGTGACTGTCCCGAAATTGGTTTGGGCAAGGGCTGCGAAAGAGGCTTCGGCAACTTCCGCATGGCCTCCCTCGAAGATCAGATTGCTCACCTTGCCTGTCTCTCCTATGGCTTTGATCAGAGGTCTGCTGCACAGGTTGCGGGTTATGGAATAGCCGTTTCCGTCGAGTTCACCGTTCCATACTTCAATCTGTGCCAGGTCGCCTCCGGCTATGATGTTCCCGGAGAGTTTCACGCATCCTGTTTCCGGATCCTGCCACTCGCTCCAATCCCCTCCATTGACTGCCAGGACGAAACTGTTCCAGGATTCCGCATCCGTTATGATGAGGGAACCTTCGGGTTCAAAAGTCATTTGAGGATAGTATTTTATGATGCCGGGGGCCACTTTGCAGTCTTCCCTCAGAGCCACTGACATCTGTCTTCCGCCCTTTTCGCTCAGAAGAATGTTGAAACCCTCTCCGTATTCGGCCGCAGGCAGGGTGAATATGACTTTCCCGCTTTCCTGAATGGCTTCGTTCATGTCAATTCTTACAGATTGGCGGGTGTCCATTCCCTCAAGTTTCCCGGTGCCTGTGTCCAGACTGAATTTCCCGCTCAAAGGGGTGCCGAGGCTGGTGAGGGAGATTTCCGTGATTTCATAGTTTCCGAAATCGAAATTCAGGCAAACTGCTCCGCACAGATTCTTCAGTTCCATCTCCGATGTCTGAGAATTTGCATACATAACGGCGCATCCGTTGCCGAAGGATGTCGGGGTGCAGGTTTGAGTGCGCGGGAGCTCGATTATGGCCATAGAGCCTTCAATGGATTGACATATCCAGCTGGGATAGACCACGTTGTAGGGAGCGCTCACTCCGCTGATACTGAATGTTGCTTCCGAAGTCTGCGGCTCAATCCCGTACAGGGCTTCGGAGCGTTTGCCGTTCACCGCAATCCTGTCGCCGTCACACCAATAGACCGGACAGATGCCGGAGATTTCATCTCCCATAACCGTTTTGGATACAGGACCGGTGCCGACTACAAGCCGTACTTCGTCTTCCGCTGTTCCGGGCGACTCAGGCTCCGGAGTGGGAACTGTGCTGCAGGAGACTGCTCCAAGCATCATAAGGTAAAACAATTTTTGTCTTTTCATTTTGCGTCCTCCTTGAGACATCCGGAAGCAAAATCCGAAGGAGTGCTGCCGAATTTGTCCTTGAAACATTTGCTGAAATAAGATACTGTGGAAAATCCACAGGCGTAGCAGATGTCGGTTATGTTAGCCCCTTCGCCCTGTTTGAGCATCTCGGCGGCGGACACAAGCCGGACATTGCGGATATAGTTGTTCGGGGAAGTGTTCAGAAGTTTACGTATTTTTCTGACCAGTGTGGATGTGCTCATTGACATCTTTTCCGCAAGGAAGTCGTTGCCGAGCTCCGGATTGGCAATGTTCTCCCTGATAGTGGAATCGAGTTTTGCGAGAAATTCGCTATCCCATTTCTGGAGACCGAACATTGATATGTCCGAGCCAATACGCCCGAGTTGGAATGAGGTCTTGAGCAATTCTCTGTGTTCCAATATGTTCTTTACGCTGAACCTGAGGAAATCGAGGTCGAATGGTTTCTCGATGTAAATGTCGGCTCCGGCTTCCAGAGCCTGAATCCGGGATTCTACCGAGGTCCTTGCGGAAAGCACTATTATCGGAATGTGGGAAATGACAACGTCAGCCCTGACTTCCCTGCATATTGTCAGACCGTCCTTGCCCGGCATAGTGATGTCGGTGATTACAAGGCTGATGTCATTTTCATACAACATTTTCATCAAAGTTTCTCCGTCTCCGACAGTCAACACGTCATATTCTTCCGACAGTTTTGACGATATGTATTCTCTCAGTTGAGGATTGTCATCGGCTATGAGTATCCTATAGCCTGATTTGCTGCTTCCGTTTTCATCCGCCTCCCTGACGTTTTCAATGTTTTCAGTGGCAAGAGGCAATTTGAATATGAAGCGGTTGCAGTCTCTGTCCGGTGACAATTCCAAACTTCCGGACATCAGTTCCGCAAGATTTCTGGCAAGGGACAGACCTATTCCCACTCCGGACACATCCGCGTCTCCGGCCTCCCTGTAGCGTACGAAAGGCTTGAATATGCTTTCCCTGAAATTGTCCGGAATCGGTCTGCCGTCATTTTCAATCTCCATCACAGCCTGTTTGTCCTTAATGCGGGTTCTTATTTTTATATAGGTGGAAGCATATTTTACGGCATTGAGCAGCAGGTTGCTGATCACCTTGTCGATGGCTCCTGCATCTGCGAGTACCGTAAGGGCATCTTCAGATGCTTCGAATTTCATTTCAAGGCCCCGGTTGTCGGCTTCCGGACGAAAGTCGAATATGAGCAGGCCTATTTTGCCGTTCAGATCCACTGGTTCCGGGTTGAGCACCATACCTTTCCTTTCTATTCTTACATAGTCCAGCAGCTCGTTCACCAGAGAGGTTAGATAATCCGTACTGTCCTTCATCACCTTCAGGTCGTTGCGGGCGGCAGTGTCCAACTCATCTTTTGAGATTATGTCGTTGAGGGGAGTCGTAATCAAAGTCAGAGGAGTTTTGATTTCGTGGATGATATGGGAAAAGAACTTCATCTTGTCTTCCACCATCTCCTTTTCTCTCTGTGCATCGAGCCTTTCCTCTCTCATGCGGCTTTTCCTTTTTTCCATCCGGCTGACTATCAAGTAAATGAGTGCAGTGACAGAAAGTACCGAAAGGATTATCAGCGCAATGCCCCAAGGGGAACGCCAGAGGGGTGACTCCACCCTGATGCTAACAGTCCCGTGAGCCGGGTGCCATTCCTGAGAGTTTGTGGAGGCTCTCACCTCAAGTTCATAGTCCCCCTCAGGCACATTGTACCAGAAGGCGGACATTGAGGTGGAAATATCCATCCATTCCGTATCGTGTCCCTTCAGGCGGCACTGTATCCAGGCAGAGGAGGAGGCAGTATAGCCCGGAATCGAGAAATCGAATCCGAAGGAGTTCTCGTTGCTTCCGAAGACCAGATTTTCAGCAAGGTCAGGGTTGCCTCCAGTGTCGAAACTGTCATTCCCGACCCTTATCCCTGTGATGACAGCAGCTTGATTTTCAGAATTTTCCATAAATGCGGAAGGGGAGAATCTGATGAATCCGTTGTCTGACCCGAAGCATATGTCCCCATCGGCGAGCCTGGCTCCGCTGTCGCTCATCTTGGTGTCCAGCAGTCCTTCCACTTCCGTCCAGACCCGGACTGCGCAGGTGGCAGGATTGAATTGGACGATACCCTTGTCGCTGGAGAGCCACAACAGACCGTTGTTGTCCTCTACGCAACGGAAATATACGTCAGTCGGCAGGGATGGAAGTCCGCTTTTGTCATAGACCGTGAAACTGTCGCTGTCTTTGTCGTAAACCGAAAAGCCGTGGCTGAACCCTATGGCCCAGACTCTGCCCCTTGAATCGCAGAAGACTGAGGATATTTTGTCATACGGAAGTCCTGACCCGTCCTCCCTGCGCCATTGCCGGGTTTCGCCGCTTTGGGTATCCCATCTGAAAAGGCCCGAGGCGAGGGTGGAAATCCACAAGGCCCCGTCAATATCCTCCGACATTGAAGTGATGTGCTCTCCCTCAAACAGTCCAGTGTCCACAAAATTGTCGGAGTCTCTGTCGTATTCCAGAAGGCCGAGCGAACTGCCGGCAAAAATTCTGTCGGACGCACTCCTGAATACCGTGAAGGCTCGCGGGTCGTTGAGTCCTCCGGCGTTTTTTCGCAAATTGTAATTCTTCACCTTTCCGGATACGGGGTCAAAGCGGCAGACACCGTACAGACTGCCCATCCACAGCCCTGTTCCGCAACTGACCGGAGAACAGAGCGAATTGGGTATGTCCGGATGTTCCACTCTTTTGAGCGTCTTTTGTTTTTCGTCATATTTGAGCAGTCCCTGCTGTTCAGTGGTGACATACAGGTTGCCCCTGCCATCCTCGGCAAATCCGTCCACAATGCTGCCTGCAAGGGTTTTGCCAGAGGCATCACAGTGTTTTTCGAAGTTGTTCTGGAACACCCCGGACCAATTCACCCCGCAATCCTTTGTGCCCACCCAGAGCCCTCCGCTCCTGTCGGTGAATACGCAGGTGACATATCCTCCCCAAAGACCGAATTTGTCGTCCCTGTTTTCGCTGATTCTTATGGAAGCGGTTCCGAGCAGGTCATATCTCCAAACTCCACTTGTGGTCGCAAGCCATATCCAGCGTCCCCTGTCGAAATGGGCATCAATGAGTACCGTACCCTCCGGAAGCTTGAACAGATGCCTGACCTCAGATTCGGTAGGGTCAAGTTCGCAAATGCCGTTTTCGGTGCTGACCACATAGATATGGCCGTCCGCCCCTTCGAACATAGCCTCGATTTCATCTCCCCTGTAACATTCGAGCCACGAATCGTTCTTGAGGTTCTCCAGACCGGACTGGCTGCGGTACAGGTCCACGTGATACCTCGAAACCCATATTCCGCTTTCCCGGCTGAAGAGCATTCTCCTGCATCCTGAAAAGCCTATGTCTTCATAAGAGGTGCAACTGAGGACGCCGCTGCTTATATTGTAGCGGAAGATGCCCTGGTCGTTCACGAGCATACAGATGTCTCCGTTGTTGTCTTCCGTGATGAAGGTGACCTTGTTGCGAATGCTCTCTCCGCCTTCCGTCTTTTCCCGGACAGGGATGAAACGGTCAAGTCGGTAGTCGTATCTGCTTGCGCCGTTGTCCGCTCCAATCCAGATGTCCCCGTTGCGGTCTTCGAAAATGCAGTGTACATAGTCGGTTACAAGTCCGAGCTCGCGGCTCCCGTAGATGTCGAATTTCCGTCCGTCAAAGCGGTTGAGTCCGTGACTGGTGCCTATCCAGATGAATCCCCTCGAGTCTTGGGCAATACGGGTGACTCCGTCAAAGGAAAGTCCGCTGTTGCCGGTGTTGAGGTGGGTGAACTTGTAGTCCGTGCCGGCTCTGGCAAATGAAGGCAGCATGACCAACAGGACCAATATGAGTCTGAGCCTTCTCATTCCTGATTGAAATTCAGTGATTTTGTTACGATTTTACCTTTTATGACATATAGGAACCCGGCACTGCTTTCGTGTCCTGTTCCGCCAGTGCTGGTGATGGCCATAATCGTGTCGTCCCCAAGAGAACAGAGGGAATTCCATTTGCCGCAGGACTTGCTCTGGTCTATTTTCATAGGTCTGGTGGCAGAACGCATAGTCGTGAACTTGCCCTCGGACATTTCGGATTTAGGACAGAGCTGTACTTCCATCACTGCGTGTGCCGTGTCCGCATCCCCTTCGCTTCCCTTGGTGCTCTGATATGACAGGACAAAGTAATTCTCGGTCTGAATCAAGTATGGGGCTCCTGTGTAAACGGAACTGCTTGCCAATGATTTGGTGAAAGGGAAGAATCTCTTTGCAGAGTTATTGTACACAATTGAAGACCAGTTGTCTTCAAGGCTTTCGCAGATAATCTGGGGATGGAATCTCTCGAGCTGGCTGCCCACATATTCAATGGCGAGATAGATGTTGCCGTTGAAGACGGTTGCAGTCGGCATCCCGTCCCTAAAAGCAGGGGAGTAGCAGGCGATCCTCTTTTCACCCCAGTTTTCTCCTCCATCAGTGGACTCCATTAAGGAAATGTTCTGATAGCCGTAATATGGGCTTTCGTCGGCGAAATAAAGTTGCACCCTTCCGTCCGGCAGTTCCAGAATGAATGGTTCATAGCATCCGTTTCTGCTGCTGGAGGAGTAGAGCCGTTTGAGTTGCGACCAGGTCTGCCCGTTGTCATCCGAAACCGCAATGCTGATGTGGAAAGGATATTCGGATTCATAGCGGGTGCTGCCGTCCTCGCCGGTGGTGGCCCGGTTTATCCTCTCATTGACCGCATAGATTATTCTGCCGGGTTTATAAGGGTTGGAGGCGGAAAGCTGAGCGAATTCGGGATTGTCCATTCTGGCGCAGGTGCCTGTTTTGTCTCCCGTCCAGGAAGCTACGGTTTTTGCTGCACTCCAGACGGTACCGTCATCGGAACTGAATCTTGCATAGGAATTCCAGGTGTTGGAATAGCAGCACATAAGCCTTCCGTCATTCAGACGATGCACTCTTCCGTATGTGCTGCACCAGCCGGAAACGAGCACCGGTGATTCCCAGATTATTACAGGTTCACTCCCGCCTTCGTCTTCGACCAGATCCGGCAGTTTGCCGTCAGCCGCAGAGAATTTGAGTGCCGGGGCATTGAGTATTCGGGATTTGACTATTTCCACGCTGTTGCTGGTCTCCGCCGTCAGGAAAACACCCTCCTGATCGGCTATTCTGAGCGAAAAGCCCCGGTCGAGTCTGCAATCCGGGAGGGCAATCAGGAAGGATGAGAGACCGCTCACGGCTGTGATCTGGATTGTGCTGCTGCCTTCTTCTGCGGAAATTGTCGCTGAGGGAATGCCCTCGGCATCGAAAGCCAGGTTCAACACCCCGGCAACCGTTTCTCCTGAATTGCTTGCAAAAGTAATCTCCGTGGCTCTTCTGCTGCAGTTGGCCGGATATTCGATATTGATTCTCAGGTATCCGCAGAGATGGTGGAACCTGAGTGTCTCGGTTTCGGACAGTACGGCCATAAGGGCCGCTGCCGGGTCGAATCCCCCTTCCGTAACCTGCTGCCGGGCCGGTAGGACAAGTTTATTTTCGGAAAAGGCAGAGGCCGGATAGACTGCGGTGTACGGAGCCTGAACCGGAGCATTGACGAGGAAAGTCGCAGAGGCAGTTCTGTCCTGTTCCAAGGCCTGGGAAATCTCTCCGTTCACAATGATTCTGTCTCCGGCAGACCAGAGCAGACAGCCTGCGTCCGCAAGCACGGTTTTGCCGCATCCATTGTCCTCAAGCGTACAACTGAATGTCCTGCTGCCGGAGTTCTGCTCCGGAGAGGCGTTGCTGCAACCGCATATAGCTATGCAACAGATTGCCGTTGCCAATATCCCAGTGTTTTTCATTTTGTGTAGATCCTCCCTTTTCTGATCCAGATATATCCATTGTGCTGTGTTATGGCGAGAATGTGGTCGTCACCCAAATCGCAAAGCGAATTCCAGAGGGCATTGTCTTTTGTCTGGTCTATCTCGAATGGTCTTATTTTTCCCCTCATAGTCAGAAATTCCCCTTTTTTCATCTCATCTATACGGCAGAGTGCCATTTCCATAGTGGCATTCTTGGTTCCGGTGTCTATCCCGCCCTCGGAACTCTGGTAACAGATGGCAAAATAGTTGTCGGTCCGGATCAGATAAGGGGCTCCGGAATATATGTAGGCGCTTTCCATTGAAGTGAGGAAGGGGTCGAACCTATATATTGAAGATTCCAGCACAGGATTTTTCCAACTGTCGGTAACGCTGCTCCTGACTATCTGCGGACGGAAGCGGATATTGTCCCCGCTGGCTTCGATGGCGACATAAATCCATCCGTTGTACAGCATAGGAACAGGCATCCCGTCCCTGTGTTTCTCCGTGTAGCACACTATTCTTTCGCTGCTCCAACTGTCGCCTCCGTCCTTGGACTCTATGACTGAGATGTTCTGATAGCGGAGCCCGTTTCTGTAATATGGGGTCTCGTCAGCAAAATATATCTGTACGGTTCCGTCCGGAAGCTCAAGTACTGCCGGTTCGTAACATCCTCTCATCACGTCCTTGCTCCACAGTTCAGACTTATATACATCCCTTGCCGGGCTCCAGCTTTTCCCGTAGTCATCGGAAACGGAGATTGCTATGCTGTAGGGAGTGAGCGTGCTTTTGTTGTCCACCGGACGCACATTGACCGCATAGATGATTCGGTCGGGATGGTAAGGGTTGGAGTGGCTGAGCTGGGCGAATTCGGAATTGGCCATAACGACCGGGCTGGCGGACTGATATTCATTTCTCAGAATTGCCTTCTTGGCAGGTGTCCAGGCAGTGGTCCCGTTCGGGCTGAACTTGAAGCAGGCATCTCCACCCGTAGACCATACAGCCATAAAGCGGCCGTCATTCAGTCTGTGTATTCTGCCGTAGCCTCCCGGAACAAGCTTAATCGGCTCTTCCCAGTCTATGCAGATTTCCGGCAATTTCTCTTTTCTTGGATACGGTTCCGCACCCCGGCACGACAACAGGGTGCCTGCTGCTGCCAGAAATGACAACAAGAATTTTCTCGTGGTTGAATTGGTCATAAGTCCGTGTTATTGGTTTATGCAAATTTATGACAAGTTCGAGTTTCCCAATACCATAAACCGAGCAAAAAATGTCAAAATCGGGGCGAGTCAAGTTTTGAAGTGAAAAATCTTCCGGGCTTTTTGTATATTCGCCTCCATAGTTGTTTTTATGATTACATTATATCAATGCTATGAAACTCGCTTCAATATTCTTAATCGCAATGGCGCTATGTTGCTCCTGCACCCGCCATCCTTCCGTAACCTGCTCACCTTTCGGTACTTTGTCCACCGGCGAGCAAGCCCGCATCTGGCATCTTGAGAACAGCAGCGGAGCCAGTGTGGACGTTACTGACTATGGATGCCGGATAGTGAAGGTACTTATGCCCGACAGGGAAGGAAAGATGGGGGATGTGATTGTCGGATACGGGGAACTGGAGTCATTCGAAAAAGGTGACAGGTTCATAGGTCCGGTCATAGGTCGTTTTGGAAACCGCATAGACCACGCATCCTTTGTTCTGGACGGAGTGCGCTATGACGTGGATGCCAACGAGTCTTTTGATGGTGAACCCGTGCAATGTCACGGAGGCCGCAGGGGGTTCGATACCTTTTTGTGGGAGGGGGAGTCTGTCCGGGAGCAAGGGAGGATAGGAGTCCGCTTTCATAGGGTCAGCCCGGATGGGGAACAGGGTTTTCCGGGGAATCTGGATGTGTATGTCACCTGCTGGCTTACCGATGATAATGTTCTCAGGCTGGAATACGATGCCACCACGGACAAAGCTACCGTTGTCAATCTTTCCAATCACAGCTATTTCAACCTCAGGGGTGAAGAGTCCGGCTACGTGATGGAGCATATTCTTCAGGTCGAAGCCGACAGTTGCATTCAGAACAACCTCCACTTCTGTCCCGACCTGATTTTGCCGGTGGAGGGAAGTCCCTTTGATTTCCGACAGCCTCATAGGGTGGACTACCGCATAGATATGCCTAATGAGCATCTGCGCATTATGAAAGGTATGTCAGCCTGCTGGATGGTTAGGGATTGGGACGGCAGTCTGAGGAAGGCGGCCGATTTGTATGACCGGCACACGGGAAGGGGAGTGCAGACTTGGACCACCGATCCGGCCCTGCTGACTTTCACCGGACGTACCTTCAGTGCTGAAAAATATCCTGACGGCAAATATGGACCCATCGACAAGTTTGCCGGGATGCTGCTTGAAACCATACATTTCCCGGATTCTCCAAACCAGTCCCGTTTTCCTTCCACGGTACTGCGCCCCGGTCAGAGCTACCATTCGGAAACTGAATACAGGTTTTATGCCCGCTGAATCCGGTTTATTTACTGAACGGTCCCGGTCCGGGCAGCCTCAGTTCTTGAAACTGTGAATAGGAGCCGGGATGCTGCCTCCCCTGGAAATGAAGTCTGCGCAACCA
>JALFCH010000092.1 GCA_022771245.1 Rikenellaceae bacterium
CTACATACTCCTTAGTATGTGAAAAAGAAAACTCAAACTTTACAAATTTTCTTGAATACTGCAAATTAATCAAAGCATTCAGGCAAACCTGCAATACCGTGATAAGTATATAAATCCAATAATCCTCCCGGGACTTGACGAAAACAAAAATAGCAATTACATAAAGCAAGCGTGTCAGGATGGAACGGAATGTCACATATTTGAAATTCTGTAAACCTTGAAATAACCATTCAATCAGGAATACATTAAAAAAGATTTTGATAAATCCTATCAAATATAAACGATACTCCCCTGACAATTGCGGCACCGAAAACACAACTATGAAATACGCCAGCGCGACAACAGCCATAAACATCAGATGCAAAGACAAGAGACCGGAAAAAACAGAATTCAATTTCTGTGGATCATTGTTGCACTTTGCTATTTCTTTAGTACCTATTGCGCCAAGGCCAAGTGTTGAAAACAGTACAGCATAATCAACAACACTCAGAGCAAAATTCGCTGCCCCAATGCCTTCCGGTCCGAGAACACGAGTGAGATACGGGAAGGTCAGGAAAGGGAAAATATACCCTGATATTGTCAGAATTATGTTATAACAAAAATTTTTTGACAGGCTTGACATATTTATGCACAATCTACCACAATCACATTTACAGAAACCTGATGCACATTATTAAATACCGGGTGCTCCAGCAAATCAACAAAGCAGCATCATTCCGGGATTTTCACAAAGATTGCATTCCCAATGCTGTAAACCTATCTGATACTGTCCCGGTACCATTCAAACAGCCTGCTGACTCCTTCTTCGATTTCAACTTTGTGGGTCCATCCGAGACTGTGGAGTTTGCTTACGTCTATGAGTTTGCGCATTGTTCCGTCAGGTTTGGAAGAGTCGAACAGGACTTCGCCTGTGAATCCTACGGCCTTCACTACGAGTTCGGAGAGCTCGCGTATGGTAAGTTCCTTGCCTGTACCGACATTGATGTGGCAGTTGCGGATTTCGCCCAGGGCGGGGATTGCACCGCCTCGGCCGGTACTGTGGTTGCGGTCAACTGCACCGTCGGCTTTGGTGCCGTAATGGACTGAGGAATACTTCTCTATTCCTATGATATCCTTGAAATCCACATTGAGAAGGACGTGCACACTGGCATCCGCCATATCTTCACTCCAAAGGAATTCCCTCAACGGGGTTCCCGTTCCCCAAAGCGTAACTTTGTTGTTCTCAATACCATAGAAAGCGAGAACCTTGAGTATTGCAGCCTCGTCGGAGCCTCCGTCTATCACATAACGCACCACCTCTCCGTTCTCCTTGATATTCGCACCCACGGGTCTTATGGCAAGGTCCTTCCTTATTGCATCCCAATTCCCGTCATTGATGAGCTTCGCCAGATAAACTTTTCTCATCATTGCCGGCATCACGTGGGAATTTTCCAGATGGAAGTTGTCGTTCGGTCCGTAAAGGTTGGTGGGCATCACTGCGATATAGTTGGTACCGTATTGCAGATTATAACTCTCGCACATTTTCAGACCTGCGATTTTGGCGATTGCATATTCCTCATTGGTGTATTCAAGAGGAGAGGTGAGGAGGCAATCCTCCTTCATCGGCTGAGGGGCGTTCTTGGGATAGATGCAGGTAGAACCGAGGAAGAGCAGTTTCTTTACCCCGTGCGCGTACGCCTCGCTTATGACGTTGCACTGAATCTTCATATTCATCATTATGAAGTCTGCACGGTAGAGGCTGTTCGCCATAATTCCGCCCACAAATGCGGCCGCAAGCACCACTGCATCAGGTCTTTCCTCATCGAAAAACTTTTTCACTGCCACCTGATCCGTAAGGTCCAGTTCCCTGTGGCTGCGTCCCACGAGGTTGGTGTAGCCCCTGCTCTTGAGGTTGTTCCATATAGCAGACCCGACTAGCCCGTTATGACCTGCCACATATATCTTGCTGTCTTTGCTCAACATCTCAATACTCTTTACTTTAATACCCTTAGAATGCTATTTCACAATGCCCTTTTCGAGGTATTCGGCCAGATTGGTCCTCACCTTGGCAGCCGCACCTTCCGAAGCGACTTTCGCCATATCGCTGTCCACCATAAGTTTCACAAGCTCCTCAAAGGTGGTCTTGGATGGGTTCCAGCCGAGTTTCGCCCTTGCCTTTGTCGGATCGCCCCAGAGATTGACCACATCTGTAGGACGGTAGAAATCCTCCGAAACAGCTACCAGAGTCTTGCCTATGAGAAAAGCCGGCGCATTCCCGCTGACAGCTGTGCATATACCTTTTTCGTCCAAACCTTCTCCTTCAAACTTGAGTTCGATTCCGGCGTGTTTGAATGCATAATATGCAAATTCACGGACTGAATGCTGGACACCGGTGGCTATCACGAAATCCTCAGGCTTGTCATTCTGAAGAATCAGCCACATACACTCCACATAGTCCTTGGCATATCCCCAGTCGCGAAGAGAATCCAGATTGCCAAGATAGAGGCAATCCTGCAGTCCCTGGGCGATACGTGCTGCGGCAAGGGTAATCTTACGTGTCACGAATGTCTCGCCACGGCGCTCACTCTCGTGATTGAACAGAATTCCTGAGCAGCAGAACATATCATAGGCCTCACGATATTCCTTCACAATCCAGAAACCATAGAGTTTGGCCACTGCATAAGGTGAATATGGATGGAAAGGCGTGTTCTCATTCTGAGGCACCTCTTCGACTTTGCCGTAAAGTTCGCTTGTGGATGCCTGATAGATACGACAGGTTTTTTCAAGGTGGTTCGCGCGCACTGCCTCAAGAATGCGAAGGACTCCTGTTGCATCCACATCAGCTGTGAATTCCGGAGAGTCAAAGCTCACCTGAACGTGGCTCTGCGCTGCAAGATTGTATATTTCATCGGGTTGAACGGCACTTATGACCTTTACAAGCGACATCGAATCGCTCAGGTCACCAAAGTGAAGATGGAAATGCGGATTGCCTTCAAGATGGGAGATTCTCTCCCTGTAATCAACAGAAGAACGGCGGATTATGCCGTGGACATCGTAGCCCTTTTCAAGGAGAAATTCACTGAGATAACTTCCGTCCTGACCAGTAACACCGGTAATCAATGCTTTTTTCATATATCGCTTCTTTATTTCAAGTTTGTCATTTTGAAAATTCCCGAATCCGCTGCTCCTCACTGCGGCGACAAACGAGGATGCAGCCGTTCTTTTCGGAGACTATGTAGCCTTCGAGGCCCTGGAGGACCACTTTGCGGGCATCTTCGGCGTGGACTATGCAGTCTTTGCAGTCGTGGAAGGAGACCTGGCCCACTGCTGCGTTGGAGTCGGAGTCTTTCGGGAGTTTGTCGTGGAGGGAGGCCCAGTTGCCCAGGTCACTCCATCCGAAGTCTGCAGGATGGGTGAACACCTTGCCTTCCTTTGAGGCTGGTTCCATCACTGCGAAGTCTATCGATATCTTTTCACAGGCCGGGAAAATGGTCTCCACGTCACCTGTAGATATAATTTCGTCCATATCCTTTGCGATGCCCGGCTTGTATGAGGAAATCAGCGAAGTTATGGTCTTGACATTCCATACGAAAATTCCCGCATTCCAGAGGTAGTTACCCTTCTCAAGATACTTGCGGGCCGTGTCTATGTCCGGTTTTTCCTTGAATTCACTGACGGAGAGGATTTCGCCGCCTGCTCCGGTGCCTGTTTCCACATATCCGTAGCCGGTTTCCGGTCTTGATGGCTTGATGCCTATGGTGACTACCGCCTCCTTGTCAGCGGTGAACTGCAAGGCATTGGAAATCACTCTGCGGAACTCCACCGGGTCCATCACCACAGCATCTGACGGAGTCACCACCACATTTGCATCCGGGTCCTCATTCCTTATGCTCCAGCAGGCCCAGGCTATGCAGGGGGCCGTGTTGCGGGCTGCCGGTTCCGCAAGTATGTGGTCCGGAAGTATTTGGGGAAGTTGGGTACGGACCGTTTCCACATAACTGCGGTTTGTCACCACCCAGAGATTCTCAGGCCGGCATAAACCTTTGAAACGGTCCACGGTCATCTGTATCATAGTACGACCGCAGCCCAGAATATCAATGAACTGCTTAGGGTATTCGGGAGTACTCAGAGGCCAGAAACGGCTGCCCACTCCTCCGGCCATAATGACGATATGATTCATATTTCTAATTCTCGAAGCCTATAGTGGCTTTCAGTTAGTAATGAGAAAATAATAAGTTGCGTCAGATTCAAACTAGATTTTCGAGGTCAGATTCCGCACCTGCGAAACTCAAATAAGTAATATTGCACACAAAGACCTTCACCCGGCCAAATGACCGGATGGACCATGACGCGACATTGCCTTGACTCTACAGCACAGGTGTAATGCACGTCAAACTATGTTTTCTTTCAAGTTCAGTCATAGGTCTCAATAAAAAGAAAACATTAATATTGATTTTCAACAGGATAACATCCACAGTCCAGACTGGGTCACCATCCTTGCAACTTGCAAAGTTATTGAAAAAAAACCGTAACCGCAACTAATCATCACAATGCTCATTACAAAGCTGGCGACACGACTCTTTTTTTTGAAAATTATAAATGAATTCATATCTTTGCAGGTTATGAACAATTCGAAAGAGGATTTCAGATTGAGGGTATTTCTGACTCTCGCCCGGGAAAAGAGTTTTTCCAAAACCGCTGCGGCTTTGGGGAAGACTCAGCCCGCCATAAGTGCCAGCCTGTCTGAATTGGAAAAGATTTACGGGCTTAAACTCATCAATAGGGATAAGAGCGGAAACACACTCACTGAAGCCGGAAAGGTCTTCCGGGAATATGCAGAAAGGGTGGAAGGGGCTTACAGGGACCTTGCGCGGTTCTGTGAGGATTTCACCGGAGAATCTGATGGAGGAGATTTGGCCGGACCTCAAGGGAATCTTGCCGTCGAAACTCTCAGGGGGCTTTTGCCGGCCTTGAGAAAGATGGACCTGGGACTTGCAGGCCAGATTGAAAGCCTCTTGGATGCAACTGAATAAGTCTAAAAAGAAATAATAATGAAAAGAATCTTGATTTTCATTGCGGCAATAGCAATTTCAACTGCCGCACTTGCGCAAGGAGCGCAGCAACTTCCGAACGACCCCGAGGTCAGGGTGGGCAAGTTGGACAACGGAATGACCTATTATATAAGACATAACGACAAGCCTGCACAAAGGGCAGAGTACTACCTCGCCACCCACGTGGGAGCGATTCAGGAGACACCGGACCAGGACGGACTGGCCCATTTTCTGGAGCATATGTGCTTCAACGGCACCAAGAATTTCCCGGGAAAATCCCTGCTCAACTATCTCCAGAGCATAGGCGCCTCATTCGGCGGCAACATCAACGCATCCACAGGAGTGGAGGTGACCACCTATATGCTCAACAATATGCCGACCACCCGTGAGGGCATCATAGACACCTGCCTGCTCGTGATGCACGACTATTCGCATTTCGTGACCTGCGACCCGGTGGAAATCGACAATGAAAGAGGAGTCATCATCGAGGAGAGAAGAACACGCAGGACTGCAGACTGGAGACTCCACGAGCAGTCCCTCCCATATTATTACGGAGACAGCAAATACGCGGGCTGCACGCTCATCGGAAGCCAGGAGAACCTCGAGTCTTTCAAGCCAGAGAGCCTCACCAATTTCTACAAAACTTGGTACCGTCCTGACCTTCAAGCGCTTATCGTGGTAGGCGACATTGACGTGGACAGCATTGAGGCGAAAATCAAGAGCCTCTTTGCCGACATCCCTGCAGCGGAGAATCCAAAGCCGAAGGATGTGATTATGATACCTCGCAATGAAGAACCGCTGATAGGAATACTCACGGACCCTGAGAGGAGCAACAGCAGCATCGAAATTCTCTGGAAGACCGAGGCCACTCCGATTGAGTTCAACAGCACTGATATGGGCTTCCTCACCGACCTTGCCAAAGATATAGTCAATCAGATTATGGCAGAGAGATTTGAGGACTTGCGCAGCAAAGCTGACGCACCTTTCCTCTATGCAAGTCTGGGCATAGGCAACCTCTGCGAGACCTGCGAAGTGACCCAGGTGAGCACAAGCTTCAAAGACGGCGAATATGAAAAGGCACTGCGCGCCGTCCTGACCGAGGTGGAAAGGATGAGACGCTACGGATTCACTTCTTCCGAAATCCAGAGAGCAAAGGACAATATTCTGAGTTCCTACGAAAAAGCAGTCGAGGCAGCCGACACCCGCAAAAACGCCGAGTTCGTATGGCCCCTGATATACAACTTCTTCTACAACCAATCCTTCCTCACCCCTCAGATCAGGCTTCAGCTTGCTCAGATGATGCTTGCAAATCTTCCTGACGAGATTTTCAATGCGGTGGCGAAGGCCTGCATAGACGACCACAGCCTCACAATCCTCTACAAGGCACCGGCAAAAGAAGGTCTGTCTCATCCTACAGAAGAGCAGATTGCAGGCATACTCACAGAAGTGCAGGCAAGCGAAATCGAGGCTCCTGTGGAGACCGAGGTGGCATCAGAGTTTGTAAACCCGGCATCTCTCAAGGGCTCAAAGGTTACCAAAGAACTCCCGGGTCCTTGCGGCTCAACCGTATGGATGCTCAAGAACGGAGTGAAGGTGATTGTGCTCCCTACGGAATACAAGAAGGACCAGGTGATTTTCAGCCTCAGCAAGGACGGCGGAAAGACTCTCCTGAGCAATGAGGAACTCTATAGCGTGGAGGACAATATCTTCACCCTCTTCAACAGGAATTGCGGAATTTCCAGATTCTCAGGTACGGAAGTGGGCAAGATGCTCTCAGGCAAGAACCTTTCAATCAACACCGAAATCAACGACATACGTCACGGATTCACAGGCCAGTCCACTCCGAAGGACCTTGAAACGGCCCTCCAGATTCTCTACCTCAATTTCGCAGACCCGCGTTTTGACGAGGAGGAATTCAACCTCGGCATCAGCCAGATAAGGGCAGTGCTCCCCAACATCATCAACCAGCCGAACTTCAAATTCCAGAACCAGATGGTGCGGAGCATCTACGGAGGCAATGAAAGAATGGTTCTCATCAATGAGGACGTGCTCGAAAAGGCAAGTCTGGTCACCTACGAGAAAATCTACAGGAGGCTCTTCTCCGATGCAGCAGGGCTGACGGCAGTCTTTGTGGGCAATATCGACCTCGAGACCTTCAAGCCTATGTGCGAGAAGTACCTCGGTTCAATAGCCAAGGGCAAGAAGGCCACAAAATGGAATCTGAAGAACTATCCTGTACCTGTCAAGGGTGAGGTCATCAACCATTTCACGACGGATATGCAGACTCCGAAGAACACCGTTTTCGGCCAATACTCCGCAAATATCCCATATTCCGTCAAAGCTGAAATCACTATGGATGCCGTAAGCTACATTCTCGATATGATTTACACGGACACGCTGCGTGAGGAAGAGGGTGGAACCTATGGTGCCCAGGCTATGACGGATATAGATTATGAGCCTGTGGAGTCCGCCACACTCCAATTCTATTTTGAAACCAACCCTACTCAGTGCGACAAACTGATTGAGCTCGCAAAACAGGGCATCCGGAAACTTGCGGAGGAAGGTCCGACACAGGAACAGATGACACGCACCAACGAGTATTTCAAGAAACTCGTTTCCGAAAAGAGAATCAACAACGGATATTGGTCCAAGTGCATACTCGAAAACCTGCGTCTGGGCATAGACTACGACAAGGAGTATGAGGCTGCAGTCGGAAGTCTGAATCCGGAGGAAATCAAGGCTGCCGCACAGGCATTCCTCACCCAGGGCAATTATGTCGAAGTGGTGATGAGCCCGGACAAAGTGGCTGAAAGAGAATAATATGGCAAGTTATCTGCAAATCGAAAACATCTCGAAATCCTACGGGCCTAAAGTCCTTTTCGAGAACATAAGTTTCAACGTGAATGAGGGCGACAAAATCGCCCTCATTGCACCTAATGGAACCGGCAAGACCTCCCTGATGCGCATACTCGCAGGAAAGGACAAGAGTGACTCCGGAGGCAAGATAATGTTTCTCAAGGATATACGCATAGCATTCTTGGAACAGGAGTATGAGTTCGACCCGAAGCGGGAGATTTTCACGCAGATAATGGAGAGCAGCCGGGATTTCACCTCGGGGCTGGACCAGGAGCATCTCTGGGAATATGAGAGGAGGGTCAAACGCATTCTCACGGAGTTCCGCCTCGGGGACGGCAGCAGGACTATGGAGGAACTGTCTGGAGGCGAGGTGAAGAGGGTTGCGCTGACTCAAATGCTGGCCTCGGAAGCCGAATTCCTCATAATGGACGAGCCCACGAACCATCTTGACATAGATGCCATAGAATATCTTGAAAACTATCTGAAGCGTTCCCGTTGCACCCTGCTGATGGTCACCCACGACAGGTATTTTCTGGACAGCGTATGCAATATTGTGATGGAGATGGAAAGGGGTGCAGTCTATACCTATCGCGGTGATTATGAGAACTATCTGGAGAAAAGGGACGAGCGCATATCCAACTGGAATGCCAACACCGACAAGGTGCGCAATATCCTGCGCCGCGAATTGGAATGGATACGAAGCACCCCCTGCGCCCGTTCCGGCAAGGCGAAATACAGGATTGACGCTTTCTACAAATTGAAGGACAGGTCGGAAGAGGTCATTCGTCAGAAGAGCGTGGATATGTCCGGAGTGAGCGAAGGGATGAGCGGCAGCGGATTTTCCTCCGGTGCCAAACTTGCCAACCGCCTGGGCAGCAAAATCATAGACTGCAAGGATGTGAGTTTCCACTATGGTGACGAGTGTTATCTGGATCATTTTTCCTACAATTTCTCCAGGGGTGAGAAAGTGGGCATAGTGGGCAGGAACGGAGTGGGCAAAAGCACATTCATAGATTTGCTTACAGGAAACCTCGGAGGTTACACCGGCACGATTGAAAGGGGTGAGTCCGTGAAAGTGGGCTATTACCGCCAGAGCGGAATGAGTTTCGATGAGGACCAGACCGTGCTTGAGACCGTCAATGACACGAGTCTGCTCAACCGCTTCCTCTTTCCCCACGATATGCTCAACAACAAGGTTTCAAAACTCAGCGGAGGAGAAAGGCGCAGGCTCTATCTTCTGACCATACTTATGCGGCAGCCGAACCTGCTGATTCTGGACGAGCCGACCAACGACCTGGACATTGTGACTCTGAATGTGCTGGAGGAATATCTCAAGGACTATCAGGGCAGTCTGGTCATAGTATCGCACGACAGGCATTTTCTGGACAGGCTGGTGGACCACCTGCTGATTTTTACCGGGAACGGCAAGGTGAAGGATTTCATAGGAGGCTACAGCGAGTACCGGGAATACATCAAGACACTTGAGGCTGCGGAGAAATCCCAGGCAAGGGCAGCGGAGGCGGCATCTAAACCTGTGCAAAAACAGGAGAAGGTGACAAAGAAGAAACTCTCCTGGAAAGAACAGAAGGAACTGGAGGCTCTGGAGGCCGATTTGGACAAGCTCGGAGCAGAAAAGAAGAGCCTTGAGGAACTGCTCAGCAATCCGGGGTCGGATATGGAACAGACTCTCAAGGCTTCGGAGCGTATAGGCGGACTGCTTACAGAAATTGACGAAAAGGAACTCCGCCTTCTGGAACTCTATGAGAAGCAATCCTGACGCCTCGGTCGGTTGAACTAATTGCGTCGGGAAGCGATACCTATATAATAGAACAGGGTTGCGAGGGAACCGATAGCTGCAATTACATAGGTGTAGGCAGCCCATTTGAGGGCATCCACAGCCATAGGTCTTTCCGCATCAGTCACCACACCCGTGTTGCTCAACCAGGCCACAGCCCTCTGGCTGGCGTTGATTTCGCAAGGAAGGGTTACAAAACTGAATAAAGTGGTCATTGCAAAGAGCACTATTCCCACCCAAATGAGCATAGGGAATACATTTATCAGGAGAACACCCGCAAGCAGCACCCACTGCACAGTCATATTGCAGAAATTGACCACCGGAACCAATGCTGTACGCAGCCTGACTGGAGCATAGCCCTGAGCGTGCTGCACAACGTGTCCGCATTCGTGGGCCGCCACTGCCGCAGCAGCGATGGAACTGCTTGAATAAACCGCACGGCTGAGGTTGACAGTCATTGAACGGGGGTCGAAATGGTCCGTAAGGAAACCCTCGGTCTCACGCACCTTGACATTGTGTATTCCATAATATTCCAGCATACGGACGGCAACTTCAGCCCCTGTCATTCTGCCGGAATTCGAAATCTCGGAATATTTCCGGAATTTGTTTTCGAGCACCTGCTGCACCGCAAAGCTGAGCAGCATCACTGCAAACATTATAACCCAAATAGACATAATTCTTTTTATCAAATTCAACTTTCACTGCATCCCTCATCAGCGCTTACAGCATTATTGCCCCTGCAACTTTGTCTGCCTGAGCCTGACCCCGCAAAAGAGACACGATTGCAAGTCCGAATGCAATCGCGTGACCCGCGCCGCGGGATGTTACCATATTTCTATCAATAACTACGCCATTCTTAACATCCACCAGGGCCCCTTTTTCAATCAAGGCCTGCTCAAAACCCTGATAACAGCACATTTTCCTGTCTGCGATGCCGTCCAGCTTGCCCAGAACCACACTTGGAGCTGCGCAGATTGCAGCCACATTGCCTCCCCTGCCGAAATGTTTCTGGAGAATGTCCATAAGTTCAGTCTTTTCTGCCAGATTGACTGAACCCGGCATCCCTCCCGGAAAAATCAGAATGTCATCCGCACGCAGTTCCTCTACAGCGATTCCGGACTTGAATTCATCCCAATCAATATCCGCAGAAACCTGGATTCCGTGAGAGCTTGAAACCAAGCGTTCCTGACTGATAGAAACTGTTGTAAGGGGGATTCCGGCTCTTGAAATCATATCTGCCGGTGCCATAGCTTCGACTATTTCGAATCCGTCGGCCAAAAAAAGATAATTCATATTCTCAAGTTATAAAATACTCCGTTGTCTTATGCCAAAAACATTAGGCAGGTATTTCGCAAAAATAGCAAAAAAGTCGTACTTTTGCACTCCTTTTCAAATTTGAATGCAATGTTCGGAGAAAATGATTTTTCACGACTTGAACTGGACCTGTCCGGATGTCGTGACAACTACAAATATTTCAGGGGACTGCTCAAGCCCCAAACCAAAATGCTGGTGCTGGTCAAGGCCAATGCCTACGGGCACGGTGCCGTGGAATTTGCGAAAATGATGACTGAGGCCGGAGCTGACTATCTTGCAGTGGCTTATCCGGTGGAGGGAATGGAGCTGAGGGAAGCCGGCATACACAAGCCCATACTCGTGCTTACTGCCGGGACAGACTTCTTCAATGAAATCATCGACAACAATCTGGAACCCAGCATCCCGAATACAAGTGCCTTGGACATTCTATGCAAGACATTGGAAGAAAGAGATATACGCAATTTCCCGATACATATCAAGCTGGACACCGGTATGCACCGTCTGGGCTTTATGACTTCCGAGCTGGCAAAACTCGAGGACTATCTCTCCAAGACCGACAGGGTGAGGGTAAAGTCAATTTTTTCCCACCTTGCAGCCTCCGATGAGCCGGACAACGACGATTTCACCTTGGGGCAGATTGAACTGTTTCAAAAGAATGCCGGGGCTCTTTCCGACTCGCTTGGCTACAAGCCTATGTGGCACATCCTGAATTCGGCTGGCATTGAGCGATTCCCTCAGTACCAGTTCGATATGGTACGTCTGGGCATAGGGATTTACGGCATCAGCGCACTGCCCGGGGTAAAACTTGCGCCGGTGGCTTCTCTCAAGTGCAAGATATTGCAGATTAAGCATTTGAAACCGGAAGACGGCACTGTGGGCTACGGCAGGCACGGGAAGATTGCTCCAGAGGGGACCGTCACTGCCACTATTCCTGTGGGCTATGCGGACGGCATCGACAGGCTCCTGGGTTGCGGGAGGGCATCATTCCTGCTGAACGGGAAAAGAGTGCCGACCATAGGAAACATTTGTATGGATATGTGTATGCTGGACATCACCGGAGTGGAGGCCAAGGTGGGAGATACTGTAACCATATTCGGGAAAGAGCCTACGATTTCGGAACTGGCGGCAATTCTCGGCACCATCCCTTACGAGATTCTGACTTCCGTGCCGCGACGCATTGAACGTGTGGTTATTCCGTAGTTTATTCTATATTTGCAGAGATTTGCCCGGAGAATCATAAAAAAGCCGGAAACTGCTGATGGGACTAATACAATTTGCGTTCCCGCGTGTTAATTGTCAGATAATTTAAAAACCATATATTTATGTTCACAAAAACCATTTCCGTACTTTCAGCCCTTTGCATCTGCGCCGGGCTGTTTGCCAAAGACTACAATCTGCTCTCACCTGACGGCAAAATATCTGTCACAGTTTCCACAGCAGAGGAAATCACCTGGACAATGAGCGTGGAGGGCAGGCAGATAATCACCCCATCGCCAATTTCCTACAAACTTGCAGACGGCAGCATCTGGGGCGGCAAAGTGAAAGCTTCAAAAGTGAAGAGAGGCAGCGCAGACGAAGTGCTGGATGCCGTATTGTACCGCAACTCGAAAGTGACAGACCGTCACAACAGCCTCAAACTTGAATTCAAAGGCGGATGGTCTCTGGAGTTCCGGGCCTATGATGACGGTGTTGCATACCGTTTTGCCTCCTCAAGGAAAGAGGGAGTCATCATCGAAAGCGAACAGATGGAAGTGAATTTTGCAGACGACTACAGATGCTTCGCCCCTTATGTGAGAGGAGGTTCCGACGGAGACATAACTTCCCAGTATTTCAATTCCTTCGAGAATATTTACACGGAGTGCAAACTTTCCGGACTCAATCCGGGCAGGCTCTCCTTCACCCCTTTGCTTGTCGATGCCGGTGAAGGTCTGAAAGTCTGCATAAGCGAAGTCAATATAGACTCCTTTCCTGGCCTGTTCCTCCTCAACCCGGATTCTAGCACATCTCTCAAGGGCGTACAGGCCCAGTATCCGAAGACACAGGCAGCCGGAGGCTACAACAACATCCAGCTGGTGGTATCTGAGCGTGAGAATTACATAGCAAAGACAGAGGGGGCCAGGGCTTTCCCGTGGAGACTTTTCGTGGTGGGCAGCGACCTTACAATTGCCGGAAGCGACCTCACCTGGCTGCTGGCCGAGCCTTCCAAGGTGGAGGATACATCCTGGATAAAGCCGGGCAAAGTGGCTTGGGACTGGTGGAACGACTGGAACATCAAGGGCGTGGATTTCAAGGCCGGAATCAACACTCAGACATATAAATATTATATCGATTTCGCAGCAGCCAACGGTATTGAGTATGTCATTATGGACGATGGCTGGGCTGCAGGCAAGGGTGAGGACCTGATGTTGCTGAATCCCGAAATCGACCTCGAAGGCATAGTGAAGTATGCCGGGGCTAAGGGTGTCGATATCATTCTCTGGGCAGGTTTCCTGGCATTTCAGAAGGATATGGAGAATATCTGCCGCCATTATGCCGAAATGGGCGTGAAGGGCTTCAAAGTGGACTTCCTCGACAGGGACGACCAGTATATGACGGAATTCGAATACGATTGCGCGGAGATTGCCGCAAAGTATCATCTGGTTATCGATATGCACGGCACACACAAGCCTGCGGGCATCACGAGGACCTGGCCTAACGTGCTGAACTATGAGGGAGTGCACGGATTGGAGACTGTTAAATGGACAGCTAAGGACAAGGACCAGGTGCACTACGACGTGACCATTCCTTTCACTCGCCAGATTGCAGGGCCTATGGACTACACTCAGGGAGCCATGCGCAATGCCACTTATTCCAATTTTACACCTGTGTACAACGAGCCTATGAGCCAGGGTACGAGGTGCCACCAGCTGGGCTTGTATATGGTGCTGGATTCTCCGCTCAATATGCTCTGCGACACTCCGAGCAACTATATGGACAATCAGGAGTGCTGTGATTTCATTTCCGCAATTCCTACGGTATGGGACCAGACGAGGTTCATTGACGGCAAGGTCGGAGAGTATGTGGTGGCCGCACGCCGCAGCGGGGACGACTGGTATGTCGGAGGCATCACAGACTGGACTCCACGGGATGTCGAACTGGATTTGTCTTTCCTTGGAGAGTCTGAATATGAGATGCTTATCTTCAAGGACGGAATGAATGCGGACAGGATTGCCTGTGACTACAAGGTTGAGAAAGGGGCAATCAACGGAGCCGGATGCCTCAAGATTCACCTTGCTCCGGGAGGCGGATTTGCTGTGAAATTCATCAGGAAATAAGGATTCGGACATAAATTTATTCAGTAATCCTCAAAAAATAACCTGCATCATCTTTGAAAATCTTTTCGGTTCATATTTCCTCCCTCATCAGTCACATAGCTACGGCTATGCTCCATCTTCGGGTGAAAATCTGACCTCGAAAATCCAATTCAAATCTGACGCAACTTATTTTTTTCATATTACTTATTATGGAATATTTAAGCTTATTCGTAAAGTCAATTTTCGTTGACAATATGATTTTTGCATACTTCCTCGGTATGTGTTCATACCTGGCAGTATCCAAAAACGTGAAGACGGCTTCCGGACTGGGTCTCGCCGTTATATTCGTACTTTTGATTACCCTTCCTGTAAACTATCTTCTGAATAAATACGTTCTTTCTCCGGGAGCTCTCAGCTGGATACCGGGAATGGAAGGCGTGGACCTGAGCTTCCTCAGTTTCATAGTCTTCATTGCAGTCATTGCGGCAATAGTGCAGATTGTGGAGATGGTGGTGGAGAAATTCTCTCCGGCCCTTTATTCACAGCTCGGAATTTTCCTCCCGCTCATCGCTGTTAACTGCGCCATCCTCGGTGCATCTCTCTTTATGCAGGAGAAGGATTTCGTGAACGTCGGTGAGGCAACGGTATATGCCCTGGGTTCAGGTATAGGCTGGTTCCTCGCAATCGTATCCCTCGCCGCAATCCGCGAGAAAATGTCTTATTCAAACGTGCCTGCACCGCTCAAGGGCCTCGGCATCACTTTCATCACCGTGGGTCTGATGGGTATGGCATTTATGACTTTTATGGGTATTCAACTCTAACAGTGGAGGGTATTGGAAATGAATGAAATGACTATTACAATTATCAGTGCGATGGCGGTCTTCACCGTCGTCACCCTGGTTCTCGTATGCCTTCTGCTGATTATCAAAGGCTATCTCACCCCGAAAGGCAAGGTGAAAATCAACATCAATGAAGGCAAGAAGGAAGTGGAAGTGACTCCAGGCGGAGACCTGCTCCACACTTTGGCAGAGCAGAACATCTTCCTGCCGTCAGCCTGCGGTGGAAAGGGTAACTGCGGACAGTGCAAGTGCCGTGTGACTGAAGGCGGTGGTACCATCCTCCCTACAGAGGTGGGCTTCTTCAACCGCAAGCAGATCAACGACCATTGGAGACTGGGCTGCCAGGTGAAGGTGAAGGAGAATCTCTCCATCGTGATTCCTGACTCCGCACTCAGCGTCAAGAAACTCGAATGTGAGGTCATCAGCAACGACAACGTGGCCACCTTCATCAAGGAGTTTACAGTCAAGCTTCCTGAGGGAGAGCATCTTGAGTTCAAGAGCGGTGAGTACATCCAGATTGACATCCCTGCCTATGAACTCGACTTCAAGGACATTGATGTTTCCGACGAGTACAAGGGAGACTGGAACAAGTTCGGAATGTTCAATCTCCATACATCCAATCCTGTGGCGACAGTCAGGGCCTACTCAATGGCCTCCTACCCTGGTGAAAAGGGCATCATAAAGCTCAACGTGCGTATCGCAACTCCTCCTTTCGACAGGAGCGTGCCTCGTGAGCAGGGTCCTAAGTTCCTTCCTGTCAATCCGGGTATAGGTTCAACCTATGTGTTCACACGCAAGCCGGGTGACAAGGTGATTATCAGCGGTCCGTTCGGAGAGTTCCTTCTTCCGAAGAACGATCCGGATTCTCAGGAGTATATCTTCGTGGGTGGCGGTGCAGGTATGGCACCTCTCCGCAGCCACATTATGGAGCTTTTCAAGACTTTGAAGACCAAGAAGGAAGTTCACTTCTTCTATGGAGCGAGGGCTCTCGTGGAGGCATTCTACCTCGAAGACTTCGCGGCAATCGAGAAGGAGTTCCCGAATTTCCACTTCCACCTCGCGCTCGACCGTCCGGATCCGGCAGCCGATGCAGCAGGAGTGAAGTACGTGGCAGGATTCGTCCACAATGTGATGTACGAGACCTACCTCAAGAACCACGAGGCTCCGGAGGACATCAAGTACTTTATGTGCGGCCCTCCTATGATGGTCAACTGCGTGAACCAGCTGCTTGACAGTCTCGGAGTTCCGGTTGAGAACATTCTCTACGACAACTTCGGCGCTTAGTCCCCGCCGCAACACAAAAAAGGCTGAACGGTCATTCCGTCCAGCCTTTTTTGTAGTATGGTGCAATGACTGAAAAATTAGTAATACGAAAATAATAAGTTGCGTCTGATTTGAATTAGATTTTCGAGGTCAGATCTCTTACTCAAACGATTTTGGAAAAACGTTCCGGAATACGTACAATCACCACCATTTCGAACATTGCCGGTTTGTTCCAGGCGTATGGCGGCCGCACTATGGTCTGGATGATTCTTGCCCGGGATGTCCAGGTTTCCCAATCCCTTACCGGCCCGGCAGTTACCTGTCTTATGGTCCTGGCCCTTTTCTCGACGTGTTTCGCCCATCCGGCCTCTCTTCTGGAAGGATCCTCAAAGCGGGCTTTTATCCTGCCCAGGTCGAAATAGCCGAAATGGAACAGATACAAGTCTTTGCCTATATTGAAGTTATGTCCTTTGACTCTGTGAAATCCCCGTCCCCAGTTCACTGGTTTTGCAATTACTGAAGCCTTGGTGTAACGGGTGGACAGCCTGGCATAGTGCCTTTGCTCAAGAAAAGGGGCATCATCTCTTATGTCGCCTTCCTCATCCGTATTCTGACCGACATCAACCCCGAGTCCCGAAATCGACACCCCGACATCCGCCTTGTCCAGATATTCCTTCAGTGAGAGCCCCAAAAGAGGATCCACAATGAGAAATTCGTCGGCATCAGTTCCTATGACAAGGTCGTAATCCTGCAGCAGTTGTCTTGCAGCAGCATTCAGGAAATCAATGCGCCCTTTGTCGGATTCCACGACATTCCCTTTGACCTTCTCCTTTTTTTCCGTGTGTATCCCTTCGCAAAAACTTGGAATCACCTGGTCTGTCCCGTCAAACCAGACATAGAGATTCTCCTTCCCCAACTCCTTCCCATAGTACTCCACCCACCTGCGAAGGTAGAAATCGTCATTCCTGACCATAGTCAGCGCGCAAATTCTTTTTCCCATAGTGTCTTGCATTATTGCGAATATACGAACAAAAAACATAACCCCAAGCGGGAGGCGGCTGCTCAGAGCAGGATGTCAAGCATCTGAGAGGCGTTGCAGGCGCGGAAATCCGCCGGAATGTTCTGGAAACCACGTTCACGCCAGTCTGCGAGGATGAACTTCAGGCCGGCTCCGTTGGCGCACTGCCAGTCGTGCCGGGTGTCGCCTATGAAAACCGTATCTTCCGGAGTTGCATTCAGGCGGCGAAGGAATTCCAGGGCCGGTTCAGGGTCGGGCTTGTGCTTGAGGGTGTCTTCTGCGCAGATTTCCACATCGAAATACTTCAGCAGAGGTTTGAGATGTATGTCGTGATCGAATTCGAAACGGTTGCGTGAGGTGACACAGCCCATACGGAAACCTTCCCGGTGCAGCGTCTGAATCATCTGCTCCACCCCGGGGAATGCCATTATATAGTGTGACAGTTCAATGAAATGCTGCTCCCATACCTTCCTGAATTGTGCCGGGTCTTCAGCCCCGAGCATGGGGCCCACTTTTTCACTTGGAATGCCGAAGCTCCTGTAGGCATCTGCATAGGTCATCTCCAGGTTGAGAATCTCCTTTGCTGTCACCATAAGAGACTCTACCCCAGTGCGTTCTGAGTCTATGAGAGTGCCGTCAATGTCGAAAATTATGTTCTTGAATCTGCCTTTTTCCATAATCATTTGGTTTTGAGCCATCTATTCTTTCAAAAATTTGCCGAAAATAGTCATAAGAGCCGAAATTTCAAAATAATTCAAACGGTCTGGTATTTGCGGCTCCAATACTCCGGATTTGTACATAAAATACAGTAAAAATGAAGAAAAAATTCTTTCTGCAGCGCATTCAATGCGTTGTGAGGGACTGTTGCGTGACTGTGGCAGTCCTTGCGGGCATCTGTTCCTGCAATGAAAAGATGCCGTTTGTGGAAGATGGTAACGGAGAAACCATTATGTTTTCAGTCGAACAGAGCAAAGTCACTTTGGACGGAGCCGAGTATGTCTTTGAGACAGGCGATGAAATCGTGGCTGTATCTTCCGGCAATGTAGTCGCGACTCTAAGCAACTCGGCTCAAAACCCGAACTTGTTTTCAGGAACCTTCGACGGCAATCTGGCTCCTGATTCCGAAACCTTCCGTTTCTATCTCAACTGTGGGTCTGCCGACAAACTCTCGTCCTGTTCACCCGTATTCATACAGGATGGCAGGCCTTGGCTTACCGCTGTGGTGGAAAATGTGCGTAGGGATTCGTCCACGGGCAAATACACTGTCTCGGCAGCACTGTCCGCTCCGACAGGAGTGGTGCAACTTGCGCTGGAATCCGACTATGATTGCACGGTGGATATGCTTGCCCATAAGGCCAATATAGCAGAATTCAACGGGCAGTGGTTCACCGGCAAAAAACTCAGCGAACTTGAGGTGAAAGCGGGAAAACCGTTTTTCGTGAATGTTCCCGAGGGAATGGAAGGGGGATTCTGTCTCACTGTCACCAAAGAAGGGGAAGGCTCTATGTTTACGAATTTCGGAAGCCTGATTGCCATACTCAAAAACACCATTGTGAAGATAGGCGAGTTCATTCCTTTCAGCAGGAATCTGACTTTTTCCGGATTCGACACCACCTGGAGCCTCTACAAAAACGGGGATGTGGCCGGTGCCAATGACCAGAAAGCCGATTGGGTGGGTTCCGGAGTCGTGACCGTATCCTATGTCGGAGCTTCTTCCACACTTGCGGAATTCAAAAGCCTGACTGTGGATGTGGACGGCACTCAGTTCAGCACCACCTCCTCTTCGAGCCTGAAATGGAACAGTAAACGGGAATTCAGTTGGGAGGTCCCGGCCACAGAGGGCCACAATGACTGGAAGGATGTGACAATCACTGCTTCGGCAGTTTTCTCGACCCCTTTCGGAGACGTTACCATCGATGGGCAGACCACCCGCACAATCAGTGGACTGCCTTATGCCGTAACTCGGCCAAGCAACACAGGAGACCATCCCTGGACCGTAAAAAGAGGTGGCAACAAAATCAGTTTCGGTTCCGAATATCTCGAATTCACGAGCAAGGGTACAAGCGGTCTGAATGATGATAGCCTTGTGGAGTCACCGCGTTTCTACATTCCTGAAACTGCGGCTGTCGTTATGGATACCGACTATATGATAAAGGGGAGAAAAGTCTGGCCTGTAACCTATAGCGCACACCTCAAATCCTATATCGGAGGAGTGGTGAAACTGGATGACGAGACCAAGGACACAAACGGAATCCGCAAGCAGGACAGCCATACAGGCGAACTGACCCCGTCCCTGAATTATGTGGAATTCGAGAAGATGGGCACGACAGAACTCACCGGTTCTGCCAGAATATATGGGGTCGGCGTGCGGTATTCTGCCACAAACTGACAAATTGTCATAATTTTCCGTGCTGAAACCTATTGGCACAAGATTGGATATTTTCTTCGGCGTCGGTTAGGGATGACACATCCGGCCGGCGCTAATGTTTTGATAATAATAAAAAGGAGAAAATATTATGGGAAAAATTATCGGAATCGACCTCGGTACTACCAACTCTTGCGTAGCCGTAATGGAAGGCAATGAGCCTACCGTGATCATCAACAACGAAGGCCAGAGGACCACACCGTCCGTAGTGGCATTCACCGACGGCGGTGAAAGGAAAATCGGTAATCCTGCAAAACGTCAGGCCATTACCAACCCTCACAAGACCGTCTATTCCATCAAAAGGTTTATGGGTGAGACCTACGACCAGGTGGGCAAGGAAATCGCACGTGTGCCGTACAAAGTGGTGCGTGGAGACAACAATACTCCGCGTGTGGACATCGACGGCCGTCTCTATACCCCTCAGGAGATTTCAGCTATGATTCTCCAGAAGATGAAGAAAACGGCGGAAGACTATCTGGGACAGGAGGTTACAGAGGCTGTCATCACAGTTCCTGCATACTTCTCAGACTCTCAGCGTCAGGCTACCAAGGAGGCCGGAAAGATTGCCGGACTGGACGTTAAGCGTATCGTGAACGAGCCTACCGCAGCAGCCCTCGCATTCGGTTTGGACAAGATGCACAAGGATATGAAGATTGCCGTGTTCGACCTCGGTGGCGGTACATTCGATATCTCCATTCTCGACCTCGGTGGCGGTACATTCGAAGTTCTTTCCACCAATGGTGACACCCACCTCGGAGGTGACGACTTCGACCAGGTCATCATCGACTGGCTTGCAAAAGAGTTCGCTGCTGAAAACGACGGCATCGACCTCAAGGCAGACCCTATGGCTCTGCAGAGACTCAAGGAAGCAGCTGAGAAAGCCAAGATTGAACTTTCAAGCCAGACTTCGACCGAAATCAACCTGCCTTACATTATGCCTGTAGGCGGTATTCCTAAGCACCTTGTAAAGACCCTCAGCCGTGCAAAATTCGAGCAGCTTGCAGACGAGCTCATCAACCGCACTCTCGAACCTTGCCGCAAGGCCCTTTCAGATGCAGGTCTGAATACTTCAGATATCGACGAAGTTCTGCTCGTGGGCGGTTCGACCCGTATCCCTGCAGTTCAGGAAATCGTTAAGAAGTTCTTCGGCAAGGAGCCTAACAAGAGCGTGAACCCGGATGAGGTTGTGGCAATCGGTGCAGCTGTCCAGGGCGGTATCCTTTCAGGAGACTCACACCTCAAGGACGTGCTTCTGCTCGATGTGACCCCGCTTTCACTCGGTATCGAGACTCTCGGCGGAGTGATGACCAAGCTCATCGATGCCAACACCACCATCCCGACCCGCAAGTCACAGGTGTTCTCCACAGCCGCTGACAACCAGCCTGCAGTAGATATCCACGTGCTTCAGGGTGAGAGGCCTCTCGCAAAGGACAACAAGCTCATCGGCAACTTCATCCTCGACGGCATCACACCTGCACCGAGGGGCGTTCCTCAGATCGAGGTAACCTTCGACATCGATGCCAACGGTATCCTCAGCGTAAGCGCAAAGGACAATGCCACAGGCAAGGAGCAGAAGATCAGAATCGAAGCATCTTCAGGCCTTTCTGATGAGGAGGTGAAGAGGATGCGTGACGAGGCCAAGGCCAACGAGGAGGCAGACAAGGCAGAGAAGGAGAGAATCGACAAGATCAACAATGCTGATGCAATGTGCTTCCAGACTGAGAAGAACCTCAAGGATCTCGGAGACAAGATTCCTGCATCTCACAAGAGCGAAATCGAGTCTGCTCTCAACTCGCTCAAAGAGGCAGTCAAGGCTCAGAACCTTGCAGATATCGACACCTGGAATGCAAAACTCGAGCAGGCTTGGCACGCAGCCTCAGAGGAAATGGCTAAATCTGCACAGGCAGGTCCTCAGGGTCCACAGGGTCCTCAGGCAGGTCCGCAAGGTCCTCAGGGTCCGGACAACAACGATGCTCCTGAAGAGCAGTAATCCCGGGGCAAAATGCAGATGATTTTTGATTGATAAATCCATCAAAAATTCATAACAGAAAAAACTGATGAAAAGAGAAAAATTTTCATCAGTTTTTTTTGTTGCCTCATTGTATTTATCCGGGAAGTTGCAATCTTTGCAACCAGGGCTTGGGGTGTCTCATAACTTTTGGAGGAAATGAAGAAGTTTCAGTTCCCTGAAGGCCTTAGAGCCTCGTTTGTCGTCGGAAGCATTGCTTTGGTTTTCCTGATTATAGGCTATCAGACGGCGTTGTTTGTCCATTCAGCAGCTGTGGTGGGGATTGCATCCCATAGGGATGATCCTGATACGGTTTTCCTGGTTGCCGCCCCGGAAGCTGTGGATGCTGTTCAAGATTCAAAGGTTCCTTATCAAGTGCGCCGCTCCAGCGGGGCGAAGACTTCTGTGGGGGAGGCCGTCAGGCAGAACATTCCCCGCCGCAAGGTGGAGTCTTTCCGCTTCAATCCCAATACTGTCAGCGATGAGGACCTTCAGCGTCTGGGCTTCAGTCCCAAGCAGGCGGCTTCAATCGTGAACTACAGGAACAAAGGAGGGCGGTTCCGCCGCAAGTCGGATTTTGCAAAGTCATTCGTGGTGTCGGATTCCGTATTCAAGAGGCTGGAGCCTTTCATTGACATACCCCTTGTGGACCTGAATCTGGCAGATTCCGCCGCCTTCGATGCCTTACCGGGGATTGGAGGATGGTTCGCAAAGGCAATGATACAATACAGGGAGCGTCTGGGAGGCTATTCCTGTCCCGAACAACTTATGGAAATCCGCAATTTCGACCGCGAAAAGTTCGATGCCCTGAGCGACCTGATATGCGTGGACCCCGCCAATCTCCGCCCATATCCTCTATGGGAACTCCCCGAGGAGCAATTGCGCCGCCATCCCCACATAGGCCCTTCCGCCCGTGGCATAGTTCTCTTCCGCCAGACCTTTCCACGCTCGGATTGGACCATAGGCAAGCTGAAAGCCAACGGCATTCTGACTCCCGAAACCGCAGAGCTGCTTTCCCGCTGCGTCATTGCTCCGCCGGAATGATGTCATTTTTATCGATGATTTCATTGCAAAGCAGAATAATGCTTAACTTTGCAGGCGTTTGAACAGATAATTATGGTGTACAGGCAATTGTCAAAAGAAGAATACTCCGATTTGGAGTCAAGGATACTCTATGAGGACAACCATATCCTCATATTCAACAAAAAAAGCGGGGAAATTGTCCAGGGAGACAAGACGGGAGACGAACCCCTGTCGGAAACTCTAAAAGCTTTCATTGCAAACAGGGATGACAAACCGGGGCAGGTGTTTATGGGGGTACCTCACCGTCTGGACCGGCCTGTGAGCGGAATTGTCGTATTTGCCAAGACTTCCAAGGCTTTGGAAAGGCTTGCAGCTATGTTCAGGGACGGCAATGTACACAAAACCTATTGGGCCTTGTGCTGCAATGCTCCCGCTGTACCTGAGGGAGAACTGCAGGACTGGATGGTGCGGAATGAGAAGCAGAACAAGTCCTATATCACCAGGGAAAGGCCGGATGCAAAGCTGGCACGCCTGCGCTACAGGCTTGTGGGCCATAGCGACCGTTACCACCTGCTGGAAGTGCAACTGCTCACAGGTCGCCACCACCAGATCCGCTGCCAGCTTTCCGGTATGGGATGCCCGATAAAAGGAGACCTCAAATACGGTGCACCACGCTCCAACAGGGACGGAGGCATCTGTCTCCATTCCAGAAAGGTGAATTTCATACATCCTGTGAGCAAGACAGAGATTGAGGTGGAGGCCCCGCTTCCGGCATCCTGGCCGTCGGTGGAGATTTGATTGTCAGTGGTTTGTACCTATTCCCGGACTCAGTCCCCAAGTGCCTTGTGCAGCCTCTCCAATGCTTCGAGAACGGTGCTGCGCGGGCAGCCTATGTTCATACGCATAAAACCCCGCCCCTGAGGCCCGAACATCTCTCCGTCATTCAGAGCCAGACCTGCCTTGTCCACAAACAGCGAAACGAGTTCACGGTGGTTCAGACCGAGGTCTCTGCAGTCCAGCCATACCAGGAAGGATGCCTGAGGGCGCAATGGCTTGATGCCCGGCATCTTGTCCTTGCAGAAACCGATGACCGTCTCAATATTCCCTTCCACATACTCAATCATTTCCCTTCTCCACTGCTCTCCTTCCCTGAATGCTGCAATTGTGGCGATGGGGGAGAAGATGGGAGCGTCATTGTATTCGTTGGCCCTGAGATAGCCAAAGAACTTGTCCCTCAGAGACTTGTCCGGCACTATGGCGTATGAACTGACTATCCCGGCGATATTGAAGGTCTTGGAAGGGGAGCCGAAGGTGATACTGCACTTTGCTGCGTCTTCACCTGCGCTTGCAAATGGGATGTGACGGTTGCCGAACAGAGCCATATCGCAATGGATTTCATCTGAAATGACTATGATTCCCCTTTCGCGGCAGAAAGTTCCAAGGCGTGCCAATGTTTCTGCGTCCCAGCATATTCCGGCCGGATTGTGGGGATTGGACAATATAAGCAGACGGCATTTCGAATCGCAGACCTGTGAGAGATTTTCGAAATCCATAGAATAACTGCCGTCGGGATTCTCCTTCAGGGGATTGTACACCACTTCTCTGTGGTTGCCTTGCGGAACAAGCCTGAAGGGGTGATAGACAGGAGGTTGGATGATAACTTTCTCGTCCGGGGCCACGAAAGCATTGATAACCATTCCTATACCTTTCACTATTCCCGGGATATAGGTAATCCAGTCCCTCTCGATTTTCCAACCGTGGTGGCTTTCAATCCATTGAATCACGGTAGGCCAATAGTCGGCCGGCTCTATGGTATAGCCGAAAATCGGATGCTCAAGTCTTTGGCGTAGGGCATCGACTATGAAGGACGGCGTTGCAAAATCCATATCCGCCACCCACATCGGAAGCAGTCCGTCCTTGCCGAAACGTTCCTGGAGGGCATCTGTCTTGAGAGCTCCGCTTCCACGCCTGGGGATTATCCTGTCGAAATCATATTTTGCCATAATCAGTCCTCCAAGGCTTGTCTGAGGTCATCGTAAATGTCTTCCACATCTTCCAGACCTATACTCAGACGTATTGTGGTGTCAAAAATGTCAAGTTCCCGCTTCTGCTCGTCAGTGAAATTGCCGAAAATCGTGCTCCAAGGGTGGATGGCGAGGGAGCGGTTGTCGAAGAGGTTTGTGGCGCGTTTCACCAGTTGCAGACGGTTGAGGAAGCGGTAACAGGCCTGCTTACTTTCAAGGTCTATGGTCAGCATCGCACCGTATGTACCACCGAATTGGGCTTTGGCGAGGCTATGGAAAGGATTGTCCTCCAGTCCGAGATAGTTCACCTTCTTCACTGAGGGCAGTTTGGAGAGCCTGCGGGCGATTTCGAGCGTATTGGATGACTCCAGATTGTAGCGGGCTTCCAGATTTTCAAGGCCGAGGGTCTGCATATAGGCGCTGTGAGGGGCCATATAGCCTCCGAGGTTGAGGAGAATTTCCTTCATTTCGGCTGCGAATTTCTCATTGTCCCCGTATGCAAGTACCAGTCCTCCTATAGTCGTGGCTCCTCCGGACAGATATTTTGTGGTGGAAACCACTTCTATGTCCACTCCGAGTTCCCTTGCCGAAAATTTGGTGAATGGAATCATCGTGGTGTCGGCAACCAAAGGAATACCGGCGGAGTGTGCAATTTCGGAAAGTCCTTTCAGGTCCACCACTTCCTGGTGGGGATTGCTGATGATTTCGGCATATATGCAGCAACTGTCACTGTCAATGGCAGCTTTAACTGCTTCAAGGTCGGTAAGGTCGATGAACTTGCTCTTCACTCCGAAGCGTCCG